>JAEDMN010000351.1 GCA_016302985.1 Kiritimatiellia bacterium
TACACGGTGACGGTCGGTGTGGGTGGCGCACGCGTGCAGACGATCGTCCAGAGCTGGGTGGGCGCGAACGGCGGCAACACGACGCTCCGGCACGGGGACCAGGTGGTCGCGGTCGGCAAGGGCGGTGGCGGCGGCGGTTCCGTGAAGGTGAACGGCCGCGGAGAGGCCGGTGGCTCGGGCGGCGGCGGCTCCTGGTACGGGGACTTCACGGACGGCGGCACGGCCGTCGACGGGCAGGGCTGGGCCGGCGGCAAGTCGGAGGACGTCGCGTGCGGCGGCGGTGGCGGTGGCGCGGCGAAGACCGCGGCCGACGGCATGGGCCGGGCGGACGGCACGCCGGGCATGGGACGTCCGCTTGACATCACCGGTGAGACCGTCGTCTACGGCCGTGGCGGCCGGGGTGGCCGGCGCGATGTCGCCTGGGAGCCGCTGGATGGCGCGGGCTTTGGCGACGGTGGCGACGGCGCGGGCGCGTCGGGCCGTGGCGGCGCGGGCGCGCCGGGCGTGTTCGTGGTGCGCATCCACAAGCTGTTCGACTACACGAAGGTGGACTATCCGGAGGTGCCCTCCTTCGACTGGGAGGACGGGAAGTCCTACGTGGCGTTTGACGCTGCAAAGGCCGCGGAGCCGCTGAAGAGCGCGATCGACTACGTCGAGGGCACGACGCGCGTCGACTGCTCGTTGGGGAAGGACGAGGCCGGCAACGTCGTCTCGAACGGACTCGGCCGCACATTCTACGCGATCCACCTCAAGGACGAGTACGTGTGGAACGACGGGAGCGAGGCCGGCACGACCGAGCCGTTCGTCGCCTACTGGCGCGTGAAGGAGCCCGGCACGGTCGGCGTGTCGACGGTCGAGGCCACGAAGACCGTCAACTGGTCCGAAGGCAACACGGCCACGATCGCCATCAACATCAAGACGACGCCCGAGAAGCGCGTCGAGGTGCCGAACGTGCTGGTGCTTGGGGCGCTCTGCGGCGCGCACGGTTTCTCCTCCGACGTGTTCAACGCGGCGCTGAACGCGATCACCGAGGTGGGCAACGTCGACTACTACTATTTCAACGCGAACAATTCGAAGACCTCGGTGGCGGCGGCGCTCTCGGGTTCATTGAAGAAGGGGGAGAAGAGGTCCGGAACCGTGTATGTCGAATCGGGCGGGTCGGAGAAAAAACTTGAGAGTTTGACGGGCAACCACGGCACGCTCTACGAGTTCTACGCGCAGCTCGCTACGATCATCGGGGAGATCAAGCAGGGTACGCGTGCGCCATACGATTACATCGTCTTCTCGTTCGACCGCGGCCTTGTGGCGTCGTCGTTCGTCGGCACGCACCCGGACGAAGCCACTGTCGTCGAGTACATGAAGAACTTCTACGAGAGCAAGTCCGTGATCTGGCTCGTCGACAAGGAGCCGGGTTCGGACGAGAAGCTGCCAAGCGGCATCACGCAGACGCCGTGGTTCCCGAGCCCGATCGTCTACGCGTCGGGCAACAGCTACAACTACTGGTCGCCGCTCGACTACTACGTCTCCCAATGGGGCGCGAACGCGCAGAAGAATTCGCCCTACGGCTATGAGGCCTACAAGGCCGAGATGGGCCTGTTCTGCCCGTCGAAGTACGCGGCGCTGACGCAGGATTCCTACGGTGCGGACAAGGCCACGGCGCAGCTCACCGACTTGACCACGACGGCGAACGACCGTGTGCTGCGCCTGGCCGGCGACCCGATCGCCGAGCAGGCGATCTACGACAACGCGGCCAACGTCGCGCAGCTCATCGCCAACGTCGTCGTCGCGAAGCCGTCGACGATCTCGATGTCCGA
Organism: Kiritimatiellia bacterium; assembly: GCA_016302985.1. Lineage (GTDB taxonomy): Bacteria > Verrucomicrobiota > Kiritimatiellia > RFP12 > UBA1067 > RUG572. The sequence continues at coordinate 1,815 of JAEDMN010000351.1, forward strand.
CACCGTCTACGTCGAATCGGGTCTGGCGCTCAAGCCGGAGCTCACGCGCGGACAGTGGACGACGAACGAGGCCCTCATGGGCTGGGTCGACCTGACGGACGAGGAGTTCCAGATCACCGAGCAGGGCGTGCGGCTTGCGCTCCCCGGCATCAACGACCCCGCCGAGATCCGCCTCTTCATCGGCGTCGAGGACACGGGCGCGTTCCGGTCGAGCGTCGGCGCGACGTTCAACGAAAAGACGGGGAAGTGGGAGAAGGATCCGAACAACGGCCCCGTGACGGTCACGGTGAAGCCGGACGGCAGCGAGGCGGTCCTTGCGCGCGTCCAGGCCTCGACCGCCGTCGCGTGGTCCTTCCCGACCTACACCATCAAGGGCACGGTCGTGCACGGCGAGGGCGAGGTCGTGCTGAACGGCTTCGTCGTCGACACGGTCGAAGTGGCCGAGGGCACGACGCCGGAGATCGTCTTCCGCGGCAAGGGCGGCTGGGTCTTGGACTTCCTCGAGGTCGATGGGCGCGAGATCAAGGACTTCGACAAGGACCTCTACAACTGG
>JAEDMN010000102.1 GCA_016302985.1 Kiritimatiellia bacterium
GGCGTTGTCGGCGTTGTTGAACCAGCACCGGAAGAGGTCCGTCCCCATCTCGTCCTCTTCGGTTCTCATGACCTTGACGACGTTCTCGGCCTTCCCCTTCAGCCGCGCGTTGATCTGGAACGTGCGGCCTGAGCTCCCCGAGATGCGGGCGGGCACGTCGGCCGTCCCGTACACGGAAATCACGCCCTCGATGCCCTTCTCGGAGTTCCCCATCGACTGCTCAAGGCGGCCCCCGAAGATGCGCAGATCCGGGAACGTCACCGACGTCCCACGCGCATTGTTCGTCTTGATGCGCCCGTTGTCGAGCGTAAGCGACCGTCCGGCGAACGTCCCGCCCGCCTCGCCGACGCGGAGGACGCGGTTGCCCTGCACGAGGTAGTCCTTCTTGCCGCTCGGCGCGGCCCCGTCATTCCAGTTCCCCGGCGCCGCGAAGGACGCCGCCTGTGCGTTCGGATCGCTGGCCTTCAGGAACACGTAGGAGGACGTGTCCGAGATGAATTCCTGCACCGGGACTGGGTCGCCAGCCGCCCACGCAGACCCCGCGCAGACCATCCCCAACCAACGCCCCATCTTCTTCAGGATCTGTCCGTTCATGTCTTTCTCCTCGTTTTCTACCCCGCAAACCTAAGCATCCTTTACATTTTACTCGATTCCCTTGAAGCGGGCAAGGATGCTTCATCCTGTCACCTTGTCGTTGACCAGGTTCGCAACGACTTTTCTATTATTTCTTTCATCGCTTTCCCTCTCATTTATCGAGCAGGTCGGAGTTGCAGAGCATGAAGTACAGCACCGAGTACTGGTCGTTGTCCCACGGGTCCGGTCCCTCGGCGGGCATCGCGTACGACAGATCGCGGTTGCCCCTGTCGATCAGCGTCACCGTCACCGGCAGGTACCATGCCGCCGTGCCGAAGCCGTCCGCACGGAAAAGCCCCAGGCAGTTGCGGAAGCTCCGGCGGGCACGCTCCAGCCACCGGTCGTCGCCGAAGACGCGGTAGGCGAGCGCATAGCCGTTCGCCGACAGTCCCGCATGGTAGTGCAGCGTGTCGCCGTACAGGCGTTTCCCGCCGAACCAGTATCCGTCCCAGTGCCGGATCGGCACGCCGCCGCTCCGCCAGTCCGGCTGGTCGCCGTCGAACCGCACGAGCATCCGCAGCTGCCGGCGAAGCCCGTCCAGCACCTTCGGATCCCGTTCCACGAACAACCAGTACTGCGCGAGCAGCGCCACCGCCGGCGTCACGATCGTCTGCTCGAACTTCACCTCGTGCGGCGGGTAGTCGATGCCGTTCTCCAGGATGCGGTCGACGTGGCGCCGGTACTGGCGGGACAGTTCAGCCACGTCGATCCCCTCCTTCCGCGCCGCGACGATCGACGCCGCCACGGCGCCCGCCCCGTTGGCGTAGAACTTCCAGCCGCCGGCCTCGTAGTACGCCAGCAGCACCTTGACCGCCGTGCGGAGATACGACGGGTCCCCGTGCAGCCGGTAGAGTTCCAGCATGAGCATGGCGCAGTTCGGCGCGTTGTAGAGGCGGCGTACCGACGGGTCCTTCCCGATCGTGTTGTAGGACATCCCCGTGTCGCGGTCGATGAACTCGCGGAAGACGAACGCCTCGTACCGGTCGAAGGCCTCCCGCACCTCGCGGTCCTCGTGCGTCTGGAGCCACCGCGCGATGAGCAGGCCCATGCCGAGCCGTTCGCGGCAGGCGTTGTGGTCGCCGAAGCGGTCGTCGAAGTACTGCCGCCCGGACGCGCCGTCGTAGATGAGAAACGCCCCGTAGAGCGGGCTCTCACGGTCGAGGCACTGCTGTTTCCGAACGATGTGCCGGACGCACCGCGCGATGAGCTCGTCCCGTCCGCACGGGGCGACATTCAGCCGCACGCCGTCGACGACCCTCTCGCCCGGCTTGTCCGCCGCGATCTTCCGGACCCCCGCCGCATCGGTGATCTCGAACGTCTCCCCCGGGTAGCACGTCTCGTAGCGGACCCGGACCGGCGGCACGAACGTCCCCTCCTCGACGGCGGCAATCCGCCATGCGAACGCCCGCCTTTCGCCGCGCTTCAGCGTGAAGGGCGCCGGATGGAGGACGATGTCGCCCCGGTCGTTCGAGTACTCGGCCTTGATGCGCCGCACCGAATAGCCGTCAAGCGCCCCCTCGGTCATCCGCAGGACAAGCTCCGGCGAACCGGGCGACATGCGCAGCGCATGCACGTAGGCGTTCGTGCCGAGCGCGTGGACGTGTGCGTGGCAGCGCAGCCGGTTGCAGATGTCGGCGGAATGGTAGGAGTCGTTGAAGGTCGCGAGGATGCCCAGGTGCCCCTTCAGGAAATACCGGGGACCGTAGGCGGTGTTCTCGAACTCGTAGCGCTCGTCCAGCACACCGCCCGCCACACGCCGCGTCACCGTCGCCAGCAGCCCCTTGCCGTCCGCATAGCGGGAAACCGACGTGCCGTTGGTCTCGACGCGCCCGAGGAACCGCAGGAGCGGCGGATTGAAGAACGCATCGTCCTTGGTCGCCCAGGTGATTTCCGGCGAAAAGCTCCGGATCGTCCCCCAGGTGCCGGTTCCCTCCACCCAGTTCATGCCGTTGGTGTCGCCGGCGAGGACGAGCGACTTCACGCCGCCGTTCGCCTCGTCGTACGCCACGAGCAGACGGGGGCCGTCGGTCTGGGGCATGTTGTCTTCAGCCAACAGGGCAGACGAAAGGACGGCCAAGGCCGTGAAGAAAGCCCATTTCATATTCCCCTCCCCTCTTTGGTGTTTTGTCGGGTGGACGGCAGATGCTCAACACACGATGTTTGCATGGTTCCTCTTCCTTTTTCCGTTTTCCCGGTCATCAGTCCCTTGTCGTGATGGGGTTCGCTCCGCACATGGTCGCGCCCTGCGTGCGTATTCTACCAAATCGTGGATGAGCCGCACCAACCGTTATATAACGGTTGGTGAGAAACCTGTTCGGTTCAAGTGGTTATTAAATCGCCGCTGCGCGGCTTTAAGTGGTTAAATCGCCCGTACCCGTCGCCTATCTGAAAATCACGGTCGTGCCAATGGCGGTGCGCACCATCACGCGGCCGTCCTCGACGACGACGCGCGAAGCGGGCGATGCACCCTTCAGTGCCCAATTCAACCCCTCGGCAAGTGCCGCGTCGCCCGTGTAGGTGAAGAGCGTGAATGTGGCCGGCATCCTCGCCGGAACGTCGACGAGTTCAAGGACGGGACGGCCCTCCGCGCGGAACGTCCCCAGTGCGACGGGCGCGGCTTGCCCGAGGCTCGCCCGCACCGTCCCGCCGCTCCGCAGCCACAAATCGTCGAACGCCGTCGGCCGTGCGGCGGCGAAGTCGAGGACGCCGCCCGCGCCGACGCCGAGCGTCCCCTTCACCGTGCCCGCCACCGTGAGCCGCTGGCCGTCCTTCAGGGTGAACGGCGCCATCTCGGCGACGGGCAACACGAGCGCCGCGCCGGCTGCGACGGCGATGTTCGTCGCACCGAGGCCGAGCCGGCCCGACGCGAAGGCCGCGTGGGCGGAACGGGGTGCCGGCGGTACGGCGAAGCGGTCCGTCCAGCCGTCGAGCAGCGCCTGCTTCTCGGCCTCCGAGAGGACCCGGCCGTAGAGGCGGAAGGCCGCGATGTCGCCCTGGAAGAACGCATCGCCGTTCATCGAACCGATCAGGACGCGCATCGCCTCGCGCGGCGTGGCGGGCGAACACGCCTGCTGCCTTTCCGGCACGCCCACGCCGTCCACCTGGACGTGTACGACGCCCGCGTCTGTGTCGAACGTCGCGATGAGGATGTGCGGCTCGCCGTCATTGAGGTCCCGCGCACGGCCCGCGAAGTTGTGGTCGCTGTTTCCGGCGTTCCGCCCGCCATATCCGGCGAGGATGCGCCCCCGCTCGTTCCAGAACGTCACGCCCCAGTCCGCGCGGTCGACGGTCGGCAATTCCGCGCCGAAAAGCGCGCGGCCCAGGTAGAACTGCCGATTCGTGCCGGGATGGCCGGTATCGCCTGTGCGGAACACCATCGCGACCGTCCAGGCCGTCTGGCCCGAGACGGGCGAATCGGCGGCGGGGATGCCGAGCGCCGCGCTGCCGTTGAAGCGGACGACGGGGTGGCCGTTCAGCGCGCCCTTCACGAGGCGCGGCGCCTGGATGCCGCCGTTCGGCGCCGTCGCGAGATCCGCCGTCCCGGTCATCCGCAGCCGTCCCGTCGCGAGGTCGGCGACACGCGCGCCGTCGAGGGAAGACCAGCGTTCCACCGCCGCGCCGTCGTCCAGCGCGGCGAGCGAGGCGGCGTCCCAGGCGATCGCCCCGTCGTCGGGCATCGACGCCTCGGTCGCCGTCTGCGCGAGTTCGCCCTTCAGGGCGTCGTCCGCACCCGTCCCGCCCACGTCGCCGGACGCGCCGTACTTCGCGGCGAGCGTTGCGCCGAGGCCCGCGCGTTCGCCGGGCGTGAGGGCCTTGTCCGGGTAGAAGCGGATCTCCGCGATCGTGCCGATGAACGCATAGTGCTTCGGACCGTTGTCGGCGATGTTCTGCACGCCGAAGTAGATGTCCGCCTTGTTGCGCGGGCTCTTCGTCCCCGCGTTGAGGGCCACCGTGTCGCGCCGCACCTCGCCGTCCACGACGAGCGTGCGCGTGCCGTCCGCGTCGAGGGAATAGAAGACGACGTGCGGCACGCCATCCGCCGCGTTGGCCCGCTGCGCGAAGAGGCACGAATCCCCGCCGCCCTGGACGCCGAGCCCCGCGCCGAAGTGTCCGTTCTGGTCGAAGACGAGGCCCCAGTCGTTCACGATGCCGGGCTCCTCGCGGCCGAGGACGCCGCGCGCCTGATACCAGGGGGGGGCGCTGCCGAGGCCCTTCTCCGACGTCTTCAGGACGACGCAGACCGTCCAGTTCGTCGCCCCCGCGAGCGGGTTCAAGTCCGCCGCCACCTTGAGGGCGGACCGGTTGAACGCCACGCCCGCGTGGCCGTTGAAGGCGTTCCGCTCCACCGTCGGCTTCGTGACCGCCTCGCCGTCCTTCGAGATCCCGTCGTAGACGGCGGGCCGCGTGCCCGTCGTATCCGGCCACGTTGCGATCTCGGCGCCGTCGTCCAAACCCTGCACGGCGTCGTCGGCGCGCCAGAGCCAACAGGTCTCGCCGTCCACCGTGTCGTCCGCCGAAGCCGCGCCCATGAGCTTGAGCGCGCCCGCCTTCACGTCGATCCGCCCCCGGTGGCGCGTGCCGTCCAAGATGGTGAGCGTGCCGGAGCCGGACTTCTCGATCGCGCCCGATCCCCAGAGCGGCGCGGTGAACATGACGTCGTGTTCGCGCGTATCGACCGTGAGCGGAACCGTGTTCGAGGGGATCACGAAGTCGAGTTCGCTCGTGAAGGGGGCGGAAGCGGCAAGCGTGCCCGACTTGAGGGAGACGCGGTAGCGCGCGTTGCCGGCGGCGGCACCGTCCGCCGCCACGTTCCACCGCGCCGCGTTGAGGTTGAAGCCACGCGCGCCGATGTCGAGAAGACCGCCGTCCAGCGCCACGTTCGCCCAGGCGTTTGTGAGGAATGTCGAGGAGGCCGCGCTGTCGCCCGCCAGGGGGCCGAAGGCGATCTGCGACGTCCTGACCGTCCCACCCGTCTGCCGGAAGGATGCCGATGCGGACGGGGTGTCAACCGCCCAGTTCGCATCCCGCCGGTTCCTCACGAGGACGATTCCGTTTCCAGACGCCGTAAGGGTACCGCCCTTGACCGCGAGATCCACATGGCTCGCGGGCGCGCCGTTTGCCCGGTAGGCGATGTTGACCTCGTCCGCCTCGACGGTCCCGCCCATCAGGCGAAACTCCTGGTTCGTCGCCCAGTGCGTACACGCACCGTGGCCAAGCGCGAGCTGTCCTGCCCTGATGAATCCCCCCTTCATCGCATAGAGCGAAGGATTCGAACTGAAGCCGACCTGCACCTGCGACGTGATGGCGCCGCCGTTCTGCGTGAACGAACCCGTGTCGAGGACAAGCCACCCCTGACTCGCGCTCGCGCCCGAAAACGTGTCGCCGTCGTTGAAGGCGACGTGCGGCGGACCGGGGAACGTCGCGAGCAGCATGGCGTCCTCCTCCAGGCGGACGAGCCGCTTTGGAAAGATCTCGGCCCAATCCGCCGGGCCGCCGAAGCACAACTCCAGACGCCCGTGTCCCATCTCGACGTCCTGCGCCCAGGGCCCCTTCTGCTTGAGCTGCACGCAGTTGTAGGTGTTCCGGGTGCGCGAGCCATAGCGGATCGTGCCTCCGTAGTTCGGCGGCACATTGTGGGTGAGATAGCAGTCGTTCGTAATCGCGAGGTAGGCCGTGCCGGAGATCGTGTCGTTGAACGTCACGGACTTCTCATCGGCGAACAACCATGCCTGGTTGGCAGCGGTCGCAAGATGCACGTTCACGGTAAGGTTCGAGGCGGCTCCCGGCAGACGGTGCGTGCGCAGACCCGACGCGCCGAGCGTGAGCGTCGTCCTCGCCGCCGTCTGCGCGTTCGTGCCCCAGAGCGTCGCGTTGGGCGGCAGGTTCGTGAGGACGAGCCCCGCAAGGGCAAGGTCTGTCGAGTTCGTGACCGCCGTCGCATCGTGCAGCTTCGCGAAGTCGACGACAGCCACCGCATCGTCGCCCGGCACCGTCCCGCCGTCCCAGTTCTCGCCGACGGAAAGATCCGTCGACACCGCTCCTGTAAACGTCGCCACCCGGCTGGCAAGGGCCCCAGACACCAGGGCCCACGCCCACACCGCCGCCACAGTCATTTTTACGTTCTTCATACGCCCTCTTTCCCGTAAAGTCAACACCACACGGCGCCTATTATTGCACCCCCCCGCCCGAATCGTCAAGCCGGTTGTGAATTAAATCGCCGCTCCGCGGCTTTAAATGCCGTCCCGGACAGCGACCGTAAGGATCGCCCTTATTCCGTTGCCGCATCCAGAGCGGGTGGGGACGAGGGGGAGGCGGCGAGGTCGAAGTACGTCCGGTCGTGGACGTCGGAGGAATAGCGGACAAGCGACAGGCGGCGGCGTTCCCGCCCCCGGTTGCGGCTCCGGAACGTCGCCTCCACCGTCCGGCGCGCGGCGTTCCAGACGGGCGGCTCGGCCGCGTCGAGATCCCAGAGATCGACCTCGTGGTCGCCCTCCGCGCCGTCGCCCATCGCGAGCGCGTACACACACGGCCCGCGCATCACGGCGACGCGCCCCTCCTGCGCCCGGCACCCCGGCACGAGCCGGATCGGCATCGGCAGGTCGAGGACGACGCGCACGGGCTTGGCGAACGACCGCTCGACGTCGAACCACCCCGGTGCGGCGGCCCGCGCCGGTTCTCCTGCGGCGGACACCGTCGCGTTTGTACACCAGGCGGGGATGCGCAGACGGAGGACGCGCCCCTTCATCGCGACGTCGAGCACGACCCGTCCGTCGTCCGGGTAGGCCGTCCGCATCGTCACGGCAACGTCCTCGGCCTTCAGCGCCGCGTCCGCATAGAGGTTGACCGCCAGGCCGTCCTGCATCCTGAAGAACACGGCATCCGGGATCTCGAAGACTTCACGCTTGTAGTTGTTGGGGCAGCAGTAGGTGTCGCGGTCATACCACGGCGCGCGCTCGTTGAACGGCGTCCAGTAGCGGTACCTGAGTCCGTCCGCCGACTGCGCGGAGAAGAAGGCGTTGAACATCACGCGCTCGAAGAGGTCGCCACACGCCGCATCCGGCGCGCGTTCGAGCGCCTTCGCCGCAAGCCGCATGAGGTAGGCCGAGGCGCACGTCTCGCCCCACTTGCCGAGGCCGGCCTGCGTGGCGTCCCACAGTTCGCCCCAGCGCGGCGTTCCGGTGATCGAGCCCGTCACGGACAAGTAGGGTCCGCGCGCACGGCGCAGCGCCTCTTCGGCGGCGGCGGACAGGGCGGCGCGCGTCGGCAGGTCGGCCTCCACGGCATCGGCGTACTGCAGCTGCGCAAGCGCCCGCGCGAGCCAGGTGTAGACGTGCTGGACGCCGTTCACCTTCACCTTCCGGTCGTAGGCGTCGATGCCGTCGCCGATGGCCGCGCTCTTCTCCAGCCAGTCGCGGTAGCGGCGGTCCTTCGTCTCCTCGTACAGGAGCAGATAGGCGGTCTCGCTGCCAAGCGTCGGGAACGCTCCGTCGGCGATCAGCGCATCGCCCAGCCGCCGCGCCGTCTCCAGCGACGCGGCCGTGCCGAACCAGCGGTGGTCGCGGCAGAGGGCCTGGATCAGGTACGCCCCTTCGTGGTTGTCCCAGAAGCCGGGCGCGCCGCTGAACATCGTGATGCGGCCGTCCGGCGACTGGAGTTCGCCCAGTTCCGCCAGGAGGCGCGTCTTGGCGCGCACCGTCTCCGCGCCGCCGATGCCGTGCGCCGCCGCCGTGACGAGCGCGTCGAGGAACATGCCGTAGCCGGCAAAGCCGCCCGGTTCGTCCGGCTTCGCCTTGCGGTGGCGGAAGTGCCGCGTGAATGTGTCCTCGATGTCCGTGTGATGCAGCATCTTGCCAAGCGTCACGGACATCCGGTGGCCGACCTCGCCGCCCACCGTCACCTCGCCGGGACGGAACGGCGCCAGCAGCGCCGCACCGGCAAACAGCACGTTGATCACGCCACAGAACATGTTCCACTCCTTGCCGCCTTGTCGTCCTCAAGCATGAATTCAGGCAAATGGCGAACGTCATTCTACCATTTCCATAGCCGACGAACAATCTCAGTCAATTCTGTCGGCTATGGCAGACAGAATCGACTCAACCAGGGAAATTGACGGCCATGGCCGAATGGACGAGGGGGTCCGCGACCACGATGACGCCACACGGGAGGGACGCGCTTGTCGCGTCCGGGGCTTACCGCCTCGGGACCCAAGACGAACGCCTCACTTCACGATGCGCGTCTTGGCGTTCCCGTTCTGCGGACCGCGCGCCCCGGTTGCGGCGACCGTCGATTCGCGGACGACCAGCTCCGCCGCGGGCACGAGATGGAGCGGTTCCTGCTGCGGGCGGGCGATCCGGGAGAGCAGCCGGTCGAACGCCGTCCGCGCGATCAGGTCGCACGGCTGCCGGATCGTCGTCAGCGCCGGCGAGGAGAGGCGGGCGATCTGGACGTCGTCGAAGCCCGCGAGGCGGACGTCCTGCGGCACGCGGTGGCCCAGCGCCGTCAGCGTCTTCAAAAGGCGCGCCGCCAGCACGTCGTTCTCGCAGACGAAGGCGTCGGGACGCGGACGCCGCGCCATCACGCGCCGGATCTCCTCCACGTCCAGCGGATCCGCCAGCACCACGTTCGAGGGCCGCCACCGGAGCCCGTTCGCGAGGACGGCGTTCCGCACACCGAGCGCACGGTTCCGGACGTTGTGTACCCAGTTCGCGCGCAGGAGGAAATAGATTGTCCTCGCCCCGCAGTCCATGAGGTGCGCGGCCAGCCGCTCCCCGGCCCCGACGTTGTCGATCGACACGAGATCGTAGCGGCTGCGCGCCGGCGCCGTGACGATGTCGCCGTCCAGCAGGACGACCGGGATCCCGGCCCGCGTGAAGGCGGCGAGGGTCCGGGCGTTGATTGCCGAGGCGTTTTCCGAATATTCGAGCGGCTGGAAGATGACGCCCGCCACCTTGCGCTTGATGAACCGCGCCGCGACCTCGACGGCCTCCCGCCCGTTCCCGGCCGAATCGGGCGACCAGACGCCCTCCATCAGAACCGTGTAGTCCGCCGCGTGCGCGGCCTTGAGCAGGGAGGCGACGATCGGCTGGAAGAACTCGGACGAGTAGGAGATGCCGGGGATCATCAGCCCCACGAGCCGCGACCGCGCGCCGTTCGTGAGGAACGTGCCGGCACCCGCCCGCGTGCAGACCAGTCCCTCCGCCTTCAGGCGGTCGAAGACCTTGACGGCCGTCGGGCGCGAGACCGCGAACCGGCGGCTCACCCCCATGATGCTCGGAAACGGGTGCGCCGACGAATACTTGCCGCCCAGGATCTCGGCCCGGAGGACGTCAATCGCCTTGATGTACTTTGTGTCCGGCTTCGCCATACGTCCGCATTCTAGCAAACCGAAAAGAAATTGTGGGAACCGTTATATAACGGTTTCCGCATAAAACCACCGTCATGGACGGAATGCCCTACTTCAGCAGGCCGCCGACTTCGAGCGCGATCGCCTCGGCCATGCGCGCATGGCCGGCGGTGGACGGATGCAGGCGGTCCGTCTTCGGGTTGCTGATCCACGCATCCTGCGCGCGCGTGTTCGGGAAGAGGCCCGACACCGCGTGGAGGTCCACCACCTTCACCGCCCAGACGTTCCCCGCCTCCTTGATCGCCGCCACGTAGTCGTCGAGGAAGAGACCGCGCCCGTTCGCATACGACTCGTCCGGCTGCACGTTCTTCGGCCCGAACGACGCATACCCCCGGTGGACGGGCGTGAGGAGGACGATCCACGCCTGGGGGAAGTTCTCCCGCAGATAGGAGAGCGCGAGGTTGATGCGTCCCCGGAACGTGCCCGCGTCGAAGCAGAACGTCCGCTTGCGCAGCCTGACCTCGGCGCCGTTCTTGTTCACCGTCTCCTCGCCGAAGGTGTACCAGTCGCCGAGCGGAACGCCGCCATTGAAGTCGTTCGTGCCCGCGAAGACGAACACGACGTCCGCCCCCTCGGGAAGATCGGCCTTGGCCTTCTTCGCCTGGGCGACGATATGGCTCATCTGCTGGCCGTTGACGCCGTAGACGCGCGGCGTGAAGCCGTAGCGTTCACCGAGGAACCCCCAGTAGTTCGTCTGACAGCCGACGTGGCATTTGTCCGTAATCGAGTCCCCCAGGAAGACGACGCGCTTCGCGGAAGCCGCACACGCCATTCCGGCGAGGAGGACACTGCATGCAAGGAGGGCGAGATGTTTCATGATGCCTGCATTCTACCACATCCCCGCCGCCCGGCGCAACGAAGAGCCGCGCTCGACGACCTCGACAAGCGCAGGGGAAACATGCGCTACGGATGGCTGCGCAGGAACGGATCCTGCATCTCCTCTTCGCACGTCTTGGTTTCGGCTACCATGACCCGCTCATTCTGTTGGTTCAGCCGGGCTTTGCTGGGCGCACCATGCGCGTTGACTCCTTCATGGGGTGTTCCTCCTTGATTGTCTCCCCGCTTCGCCCGGCAGGCGGTTCTCGCCCGCGTGGAGCGCGTGCCGGGAGCCCTTCCACTCGAAGACG
>JAEDMN010000103.1 GCA_016302985.1 Kiritimatiellia bacterium
CCCGCCTCCGTGCCTAGCGGAGCACCAGGACGGTGGCCTGCTGGTAGCCGAACTTCAGCGTGCGGCCGCCGTCCGTCAGAAAGGCGCGCCAGGGCGAAGGCAGGTCGACGGCCGGCGCCTTCGCGAGCGGCGTCGCGAAGGTGGCGAGCACACCGGCGGCCTTGTCCGGATCGAGCGCCTCGGCGTTCGTGATGCGGATGCTGTCCGGCAGCGTGACGGCGGCCTCGAAGACGAGGCTCGTGGCCTTGTCCTGCGCGGTCGCGGCGTCGAAGGTCAGGCAGTCCGAGATCACGAGACCGCCGTTCCTCACGACGCCGGAACCGCCGATCGTCGGAACGGTCTGGGTCTTGCCGTTCAGGTCGAGCGTGCCGGCCGAGAGGCGGACGGCGCTGCCGGCCGGAAGCGAGCCGACCTCGGAGGAGACGAGCGTCGCGTTGGTGACGAACGTCTCGCCGCCGTAGGTGTTGGACGTGCCGTCGAGGCGGAAGGTGCCGCCGCCCGAGACCGTGAGGCCGCCGGACGCGACGTTGTCCGCGAGCGTGACGGGGCAGGTGACGGACTTAGACCGGTTGCCGAGCTTGATGGTGGCGGTGGCGGTCGTGTAGCCCCAGCCGGGGGAGGTGACGACGATCCCGCCGATCTTGCCGGTCGCGTGGTCGAACGCGCACCAGGCGGTCGCGCCCTGGCCGTCGCCCGTGATGACGACCTCGGGGGAGCCGATCTGGTCCGTGAGGACCGTGCCGGACGGAATCGTGATCTTCGCGACGCCCTTGCCGGTCGGGGCCGTGAACGGCACGGAACCGTTCGTGACCTTCTTGCCGTTCGTGTCGATCGTCGCGCCCTTCGCGTTGACGCGCACGCAGTCGACGACCCTGATGTCCGCGCCGAAGATCCTGTAGTAGTCTTCCGCGGACGCCGTCGCGCGGAACGTGCCGCCGTCGAAGTTGACGTAGCCCTTCGCCTCCGCCGTGCGCTTGCCGGCCTCCCAGTCGGCCTTGCGGACACACGCACCCGCGAAGACGCCGCCGTTGAAGTTCACGACGGAGGTGAACACGTTCGTGCGCTCGACGATGGCGATGCCGCCAGCGGACACGCTGGCCGTGCCGTCGACCGTCAGCACGGCGGTGCCGGAGGTCCTGCCCTTCTGTCCCCACTGCTGCTCGCCCATGCGGATGTAGTCGTTCGGGTTCGTGAACGTGCCGCCGGAGAAGCGGACGCGCGCCGTGCCGCCGCGGCTCGGGGCGAAGCCCTGGTTGCGGACCTTCACCGTGCCGCCCGTCTGCTCGAAGACGCCGACGCCGTCCGTGCCCGTGCCGATGCCCAGCCAGCCGACGATGTCGTAGGTGCCGGCGTAGACGCCGGTGAAGCCGTAGCCGGAGGCACCGAGGTGGCCGTCGTTCGCTTCGCGGCTGAGCGTGCACACCGAACCGCCGTCCACGTAGAGCGCGCCGATCGTGCCGAAGTCGTAGGCGGTCTGGATCTTGTTCGTGACCGCGCCGCCCGCGAGGACGGAGAGGATGGCGCCCTTCGAGCCGCCGTCCTGGATGCGGACCTCCGCGGTGCCGCCGCCGGTCGACGGGACGAAGCGGGCGAGCGCCGCGCCGTCCTTCACGACCACGCGGCAGGGGGCCGCGTTGTTCGTCTGGCCGACCGTGCAGTAGTTGTTCGTCCAGTTCAGGTAGCCCGTGCCGCTGAAGACGGTCGTGCCCTGGCGGAGGTGGAGGCCGCCCAGCACGACGCCGTCGTTGTCGCCGGCGACGTTGAACGTGCCGCCGTTGTTGCGGAGGACGGAGCCGTCCGCGAGGCGTCCCGTGTAGGTGAACGTGCCGGCGTTGAAGGAGCCGATCTGGACAGGGGCCGCGAAGTCCTGCGCGAGGACATGCTCGGCGTTCGCCGCGAGGTAGGGGGCGATGAAGCCGCCGGCGGTCGCGTTGCCGTTGTAGGTCGCGCGCTCGGCGAGCGCCTTGACGTCCGAACCCTGCCAGTTCGCGGGGTCGTAGGCGAGGACGCCGCAGGTGAGCGTCACCGGGGCCGCGGCGGGGACGGAGCCCGGATACTTCGCGACGAGGCCGCCCGTCTCGGAGCCGTTCAGCTTGACGCCGCCCGTGAAGTCGTTCGCCTCGTGGTCCAGGAAGACGAAGTGGTGGCTCTCCTTCCGCAGGCTGCCCGCGCCGGAGATCTTGCCCTTGAGGTTCTGGCGCATGTTGGCGGTGCTCGAGTACGTGCGCAGGTAGACGGTGCCGTCGGTCAGCGTGATCGGGCCCGCAAGGTTGTTCATGGTGTCGGACGTGCCCGCGCCGAGGCTGATCGCCGAGCCACCCTTCGCGACGAGCGTCCAGTCGAAGGTCAGGGGCGGGCCCCAGAAGCCGAACGTCACGCCGGGCTCGAGCGTGAAGGTGTTGTCCGAACCGCCCGAGAACGTGTTCACGTTCTGGGCGATGGGGTTCATGTAGCCGGAGCACTTCAGGTGGCCGTTCCGCCAGGTGCCGCCGTTGATCATGAATTGGGCCTCGGTGTTGGGGAAGAGGTCGAGCACGTGACCGCCGCAGTCAACCGTGCCACCGCCGAAGCCCAAGCGGCTGTTGGGCGAGGAGACCAGCGCGTCGCCCGCGAGGAGGACGTCGGAGAACATCGAGTCGCAGTTCCACTGATTGTTCGGGGCGCTGCTGCGGTAGAAACGCAGGGCGCCCGTGCCGTCCGGGCCGTAGCCGGAGATGACGAACTGATTGTTGAAGCGCTTGTCGCCCTGGCCCCGGGGCGCGGGCGCGTTCACGTACAGCTGCGCGCCGTCGAAGACGGTGATCGTGTTCTCCTTCTTGTTGCCGAGCGTCGGGATGATGCCGATCTGGGCGGACTGGATCTCGAGGACGCCGCCGCGGACCTCGGTGACGCCCGTGAAGGTCGCGTTCGCGTCGTTGGTGACGACGGCGCGGCCCGCGCCGAGCTTGACGACCTTCGTGAGCGAGGCCGCGAGCGGGGCGGAGTAGGTGACGGTCTGGCCGGCCGCGACGTCGAGCGTGAGGACGTTGTCCACGACCGAGCTGCCGCTGTAGTTCACGTTGACGGAGCCGGCGGAGATCCAGGACGCGCCGGCGTCGTAGCGCGCGGAGGCGACGGCCGAGCCGGCCACGTTCGCCGCGCCGACGTACAGCGGGGTCTCGCCCCTGACGGCGACCTGCGCGCCCGCGGCGACCGTGAGGGCGTCCGCGAAGCGTCCCGCCGGAACCGCGGTGAAGGTCACCGTGCCGCCGCCCGTGACGGAGACGGAGGCGGGGACCTGCGCGAGGTTCGCGCAGGAGAGCGTGACGGAGCCGGCGGAGGTGTCGATGGCGACGGCGTCGCCCGCGGCCGGGACGTGCGTCGCGGAGGCGCCGCCGGCGGACCAGTTGCCGACGTCGTTCCAGTCGGCGCCGTTCGCGCCCGTCCACGTGAGCGCGCCGGTGTACGCATCCGTCGCGACGTCGCCGCCGCTCGTCAGCGCATGGCCCACGGCGGGCCTGCAGTAGGTCGCGGAGACCGCCTCCTTCAGGACGGCCTGGCCGCCATACACGTACGGCACGTAGTCGCGCACGAGGACGCCGTCCTCGAAGATGCGCAGGCCGTAGAGGCGCACCTGGGCGAAGTTGCCGACGGTGCCGGAGATGTTGTTCGCGAAGATGTAGAGGGGGAAGCGGGCGGACAGCGTGCGGGCCGTCGTCATCGTCTGGTCGCTCCGCGCCTTCGTCCAGGAGCCGTCCGCCTGCCAGGTCTCGAGGGTGGCGAGGCTCGCCGGACAGTCGAGCGTGATGCGGCGGCGGTCGGCCGTGGCCTTGACGTCCGTCGACTGCCAGTTGCCGTCGTGGTTCTGGACGGCCCAGGCGTAGTTGCCTCCGCCGTTGATGTAGCTGCTGAAGGTGATGCCGGCGTTGCCGCCCGACTCGCCGAAGACGCGCTGCTGCAGGGTCGTCACGTCGACGTAGGCGAAGTCCGCGACGATCTTCGTCTTCGGCGTGGGCCTGTAGCCCGTGTCCACGTACTGCGTGCCGTCCGACTGCACCCAGCCATCCTCGGCGAACGACATGCCGCCCGCGGCAAGCGCGATGCCAACCAGAATCAACCGTTTCGTCATCACACACCTCCCTTTTGCGACCATGACATCACATTTTGAAATGGCGGTCCATCGCGGCGGCGAAGAGGTCGATGCCCGCGAGCGTCGCGGAGATCTGCTTCCTCCCCTTTTCGCCGGGTTCGTCCGGAATCGTGCGCTTCCAGGGGGCGGTGTAGAGGCCCTTGAGGAGCGCGGGGTCAAGGCGTTCGCGGGCGAACTTCGCCATCGCCTCGGCGGCGTCCGGCGTGGACCAGTTGGAGGTGCAGCCGAGCATCTCGTAGCCCTTCGCGTTCAGTTCGACGAAGGAGGCGGCAAGATTGCGCTGCACGTCCCAGCTGCCGACCTTCTTCTCGAAGGAGGCGTCCCAGGCGAGGTACTTGTCCGTGAAGTTGGTGCCGTAGTACCAGGGGGACATGAGGGCGGACTTCGGCATCTTCCGGAAGAACTCCTCGCGTCCGCAGCAGATCTTGTCCGACCACAGCGTGGCGCGGGAGCCGTTGCGCTCGACCTCGCGGATGCAGAAGAGCAGGTCGTGCCACCAGAGGTCGCCCTGGCGGCAGACGGCGAGGAAGTGGTTCTTCGCGGCGACGGGAATCTCCTCGTCGAAGCCGAGGTGGAAGAGGGGCGGCGTGTCGAAGATCTCGCAGACGTCGCGGATGACATCCGCGACGACCTGGTAGTACTTCCGCGTGGAGACCATGCGGTGGTACTCCTTCAACCAGGCGTCGTGGCAGGTGGAGAAGTTCAGCTTCGGGACGGGCACGATGCCGAGCGAACGGATGCGCGCGAGTTCGGCGCGGAACTTCTCGACGCTCCACGTGCCGGCGACCGCGAGCTCGGGGTGGCTCGGGTAGGCGACGCCCTCGCCGAGGTCGATGAAGAGCAGGTTCAGCTTCTTCTCCGCCATGCGGTCGACGCTCCGCTTCCAGAGGTCGTCGCGGCACTGGAGGTAGCTGTGGTAGGGGCTGACCGTGCCGGCGGGTCCCTGGGGGTTGGGGCGCTTCAGCTCCTCCTCGGCGCTACGCGCCCAGTCGTCCGGGCCCGTGTCGAAGTCGCCCCACATGTTCGAGCCGAGGTGCAGCAGCGCGCCGCGGCAGAACTCCGGCAGCGTGCCGCCGGCCGGCTTCGCCGTCGCGCAGCCCGTGGCCAGCGCGCCCGCCGCGAGCGCGGCGGAGCCCAGGAACGTCCGTCGATCCATCTTCATCCCACATCCCCTTCCTCGGTTCAGTACGAATAGCCGCGGTCGCGCGCCGGGCCGCCGGCGCCGATGCGGAAGACCTTGAGCTCGCGCGTCGCGGGCTTGAACGCGACGAGGTCGACGAGCATCTGCGACCCGCGGTTGAACGGCGTCTTGACGGCGCCGTTGTCCTTCGGGAAGTCCTTGTCCCCGACGCCGCCGTAGCCCTGCGTGATCGTGTAGTGCACGCCGTTCTCGAGCAGGTGGTTGTCGTAGTGGCTGTCGCCGAAGAAGCAGCCCGCGAAACGCGTGTCGACGTTCTTCGTGAAGTCCCAGGCGACGCCGTCGGCCGAGCCGGCGCGCCGCGCGACGAAGTCCTCGACCATCTTGATGAAGACCTCCTGGCGGCCGGCGCGCGTGTTCTCGTAGTGGATCCAGTAGCCGGCCTTCGTCTGGATGCAGAAGTGCTGGCAGACGGCGGCGGTCCAGCCCGGCGCGAGCTTCAGGTTGTCCGCGACGAACTGGAGCTGGGCCTTCGAGTAGCCGTAGTAGCCCTCGTCGGAGGAGTTGAGCACGAAGACGCGCGTCCTCTTCGCCGGCAGGTCGAGGTAGCCCCAGGACTTGTTGGCGCCGGACTTGAAGGCGTGGCCATGCTTCGCCATCAGGCCGTTGAACGTCTCGCCGAAGCGCGCGCTGGAGACGAACGTCTTCTTCTTCGGGTCGCCGTGGTCGTGGTTGCCGAGGGCGAAGAGGACGGGGCGCGGGTTCTCCGCGTAGATCGCCTGCGTCGTCGCGAGGCGCGCGTCGACCTCGGCCTGGTCCTTCGGCCCGACCTGGAAGTCGTGGTCCCCGAGGTCCGCGAGGAAGTCGCAGCCCGCGCGCGCGGCGGCCTTCTGGGCGAGGAACTGGTGGGCGAGGGAGTCGCTCCAGTCGACCGAGTCGCCGAGCCCGACGAGGCGCGAGTGGACGTCGGTGATCACCGTGAAGGCGACCGTCGTGTCGGCGCCCTTCCAGGCGTTGTAGCGGGCGACCGCCGCGGCGATCTCCTGCTCGGCCCAGGCGGGGATCGCGCCGGCGGGGAGCGACACCTTCCAGGGGGCGGAGACGATCTCGTGGCCCTTCTTCCCGTAGCATTCGACGGGGCGGACCGCGAAGCGGACCGTCTCGCCGGCGGGCAGTTCGGAGAGGGCGAAGACGCACTTGCCGGACTTCGCCTCGCGGGCGGGCGCGAGGTAGAACTTCTCGGCGTGGACGCGCTTCGAGGCGACCTCGTGGTCCACGTCGTAGGTGTAGGCCAGCGCGCGGACCTCGTAGTCGAGCACGCGGGACGTGGCGCTGGGCTTCGCGGCGGGGAAGGAGACCGTCACCTGGGGCGTGTCCACGCCCTTGCGGTTCTTCCCGACCGCCGCCGAGAGGGAGACCTTCGCGCCCGGGGCGAATTCGGGGGCGACCATCTTCGCGGCGCGCGTCTCGAACGCGAACGCCTTCGAGCCATCGAGGGGGACGATCCAGTCGGGGCCGAGCTTCTCGCCGTAGACGAACTCGCGGCGCTCGATCAGGAGCGAATCGCCGTAGACGCGCACGACCTGCCCCTGCTTGCCCTCGTGCTCGTCGAGGTTCGGCATCTGGCGGACGGGGCAGCGCACCCATTCGCAGTCCTCGCCGTTCTCGCGTCCGTACTGCGAGAAGATGTAGCGGAGCGAGCTCGTGCCGATCGAGGTGAAGGCGCCCTGCCAGACGCAGCGGTCGTCCGTCAGCGAGTAGTGGGAGTGTCCGGAGAAGGCGACCGCGTTCGGGAACTTCGAGAGCGCGGCCGTCGCGACGCCACCGTCGTGGCCCCAGGCCCAGGGGCCCTGCACCGTGTTGCCGGGGTGGGGGTGCTGCGCGTAGAAGAACGGCTTGCCGTTGCGGAGGCCGAGGCGGTCCGCGTTCGCCTGCAGGAACGCGTCGAGCTGCTTCTCGTAGCCCCAGTGGGCGCCGACGAAGACGTAGCCCTTCACCTGCTTGGCGTAGACGCCCTGCCAGGGTTCGCGCAGGATGCGCTCCCAGTTGGCCTTGCGGTCCGTCACGAGCTTGTGCGCAGGCCAGTCCTTCGGGTCGAGGCCCTTCGACTTGAGCTCGCCGTCGCCGTAGTTGGAGACGTCGTGGTTGCCGTAGACGAAGAGCTTCTCGACGGTGCGGCCGTCGGGGGCCTTGTTGTCCGGGAAGACCTTGAACCACGCGGCGGCGACCTTCTCGAGCTGGTGGACGAGGCCGGTGTCGGCCATGTCGCCCGCGATGACCACGCCGTCGACGCCCGCGTCGCGGAAGAAGGCCAGCGCCTTCTCGAAGACGGGGACCTGCTCCTGCGTGTGGATGTGGATGTCGCTCAGCACGCCGAGCGTCAGGTTCGGACGGACCGGGTTGTCCGCAAACGCGCCACCGGCCGCGGCGGCCGCGGTGGCGAGGAATCCCCTTCTTGAAATCTCCATACTTTCTCCTATTTTCACTTGTCCTTGGAAGATGCGAAACGCGCGCGGAAGAGCGCGCACTGCGTCGCCACGGTGTCCCTGAACGGCCTGAAGTGCGACGACCGGTTGCCGTCGATGTAGACGGTCTCGATCGGGATCTGCAGCGGCGGCGCCGGATGGTGGCGCGCGTCGACGAGCATGCGGAGCTCGTACTCGTAGCGGTCGCCGGGAATCGCGAGCACCCGGTCGAGCAGGCCGCGCGGGATGCCGCGCAGGCCGGTCTGGGTGTCGCGGACGGGGAGGCCCGTCAGCAGGCGGAACAGCACGCGCGTCCAGACGTTGCCCAGCTGGCTGCGGAACGGAACCTTCCCGGCGAATTCGCGAACGCCGAGGACGAGCCCGTCCGGGTGCGCGAGGGCCGCCTCCGCGACGCGGCGGATGTCTGCGGGACGGTGCTGGCCGTCCGCGTCTGCCGTGACGATGGCGCGGACGTCGGGGAGGTTGTCGCGGATCCATGCGAGGCCGGTACGGAGCGCCGCGCCCTTGCCGCGGTTCGCCGCGTGGGCCAGCAGCGCGTCCACGCGGCCGCGAGCCGCGTCGAGCACGTCGCGGCCACGCGTCGATCCGTCATCGACCAGGACGAGGTGGCGGAACAGCGGGCGCAGGTCGTCGACCAGCGCGGCGAGCTTGCCGTCCGGCTCGTAGGCGGGAATCAGGATGGCGATGTCGTCCATAGGTTCCGAATCTCCTGGAGCGCGGTGCGCAGTTCATCGAAGGAAACGGGCTGGTGCGGCTCGAAGACGCGCAGGACGTCCCGCTGCGCGAGGGGCTTCAGGGCCGCGAAGTCGACCCCGCCCCAGCCGGGCTGGCGATGGTCGTCGCGGAAGTCGCGGACGTCGTTCAGGTGCATGCCGGCCACGTGGGGCGCGACGCGTTCGGCGACGGCGGTCGCGGGGTCGCTCCAGCCGTGGCATTCGCGCACGCGGGCATGCCCGGTGTCGAACCAGAGGCGGACGGGCGCGCCGGCGTAGGCCTTCATCAGCACCTCGCCCTCCTCCGCGTTCGGGAAGCCCTCGAGGCGCGGCAGGTTCTCGAGCGCGAGCGTCACGCCGGCCTTCTCGAATTCGGGCAGCAGCAGGTCCAGCTCGCGCCGGAAGACCTCGAGCAGCTTCAGTCCGCGCGTCCGGCGCCGCGCCTTCGCCTTCTTCAGGTGACGCGCGTAGACGGGGCGGGCGGGGTCGAACTTCCCGTCCGGCCCCTTGAGCAGGCGGCGCAGCACGTCGGAGCCGCAGTTCACGAAGAACCCGTCCAGATCCACGTAGCCGGCGTGGGTGACGACGACCTTCGCCCCGAGTTCCGCGGCGCAGGCGAGCGTCTTGCGCATGAGCAGGCGGGCGAGGGCGCGTTCGTCCTCGTCCTTCGCCGCGAGCTGGTGCAGCTCGGGGTGTCCGCTCGGCGCGCCGATGGGGACCGGGCAGTAGGCGTGCACCGAATCCACGGGCATCGCGCCGAGCCGGGATTTGAAGCCTGCGAGCTGCTCGGGCTGCGTGCGAAAGCCCAGCTCCAGCGCGTCGAAGCCCAGCTCCAGCGCCTCGTCCGCGATCGCGGCGCCGTCGGAGAGGCGGGTGTTGTTCCAGTTGGTGGAGAGGGCGAAACGCATGGCGGGCTCACGAGGCGCGGTAGGGGCCGAGGAACTCCTCGGCGAAGTCGAAGCCGCCGATGAAGTCGGCGGGGGAGTCGCGCTCGGTCTTGCCGATGCGCTTCGAACGGTAGAGGTTGAACACGATCTCCCCCACGTCCTCGCAGCAGTGGACGCCCCAGTCCGCCAGCACCGTGAAGGCGAGCGGACCGTAGGCGTCGAGCGCGAGGTCGCGGAAGAAGCCGAGGAGCTCCTGGCCGGTGACATGTCCCTTGGCGGACTCGCTCGCCTCGCAGATCGTGCGCATGACGAAGTCGTACGCGCGGCTGTCGTAGCGGGAGTCCTTCCTCAGGATGTCCGAGAAGTCCTCGGTCTCGTATTTGATTTCAGGAACGTCCATCTCAGAACCGGAGCCTTTCGCCCAGCGCGGCCAGCGCGGCCATGTCGCCCTTCCGGCTCTGGAAAGTCAGCGAGGGGCCGTCCTTGTAGCGCGGGACGATGTGGAAGTGCAGGTGGAACACGCTCTGGCCGGCAGCCTCCCCGTTGTTCTGGAGGATGTTGAAGCCGTCGCAGCCGAGGACCTCCTTCACGTGCGCGGCCACCTTCTGGACGCGCGCGACGATCTCCTTCAGCGCGTCCGGCGGCGTGTCGAGCAGGCCGGCCGAATGCGCCTTGGGGATCACGAGCGTGTGGCCCTTCGTGCAGGGGTTGATGTCCAGATAGGCGAGCACGACGTCGTCCTCGTAGACCTTGAAGCACGGGATCTCGCCCGCGGCGATCGCGCAGAAGATGCAGTCGTTCTTCATGCTTCCTCCTTATTCCGTCGGGCCCCACTCGATCGGGAACCAGGTGCGGTAGTAGTTGTCGCGGTCCCAGGTGTTGCCGGCGGACGCATAGTCGCAGAACACGACGGCCTCGGGATAGCGGCCCTCGGGGTTCTCCGTGTGGCTGCCGATCGGGAGGACGGCGTTCCACGCCATCCAGATGTCGTCGGAAGGCGAACGGATGGCGGAGAAGCCGCCCATCGTCTGGCCGTCGCGGATGCCGCCGCGGAACGGCTGCATCTGATCGCCCTGGTCGAGGCGGTTGTCACGGGCGAGCAGCACCGGGCCGCGCGTGAACGCGACGTAGTGCGGGCGCACGGACGGCTTCGCGTCCTTGCCCGCGAAGGCGCCCGGCACGGCGACGGGACCGTCCGAGATCGTGTGCGCGACGACGGGCATGTCGAACCAGACCTCGACGACGTCGCCCAGGCGCCACGCGTGGTCGACCGTGAAGTACGTGCCGGCCGCGACGCCGGAGAGCGCCTTCCCGTTCAGCTTGACCGTCGTGCCCTTGCCCGCCCACGCCGGAATGCGGAACTTGAGCGGCACCTTGCCGGCGTTCTCCGTGTGGCTGACGACGCGCGCGTAGTCGCCGCGCGGATACAGGGAGTACATGTCGAACGCGACCTTCTTCCCGTTCTCCAGCTCGCCCTTCACGAGCGCGGAGGAGTAGAAGTTGAACACGGCCTCGTTCCCCTTCGTGCGGAAGAGCTCCTTGAGGAAGCAGAGGAAGCCGCGGGGGCCGTTCGCCGTGCAGCAGTCCGTATGCATGTAGCAGTGGTGCTGGCCATGGTAGCGGTTGCCGGAGAGCGGGGTGTAGCCGGCGAACTCCGCGCCGTCGGCCTTCATCGCGCCCAGATAGGCGTTGTAGAACGTGCGCTCGAGCTGGTCGGCCCACTTCGTGTCGCCCGTGATGTCGAGCAGCTTCTCGCAGAAGCGCATCCACGTGGTCGTCACGCAGGTCTCCTGCAG
>JAEDMN010000352.1 GCA_016302985.1 Kiritimatiellia bacterium
GGGCGATAAAATGGTCATGACTTATTGATACACAGGCGCGCGCGCGAGTTTCCAGCGCGGCGCTGGCTTGTTCGCGATCGCGCGTGAGGGTTGCTTGAGCGGGTGTCAGCAGGGGAGTTGAAACTGTCAGACGAGAAGCGTACCGTCGGCTGAAGCCCGCTTTGCCGGCCTAACTGAAAACTGCTATACTACCAGCCAATCACAGGAAAGTACTTGCCTGACGATGCGACGCAACGCGTGTTGCGTCGGCTACTGGAAGGCGGGTCGTCTAAGCCCGCTGTAATTGTGTTTCCTGGCATGGTTTCGAAAGAGAGGGAGACGATGGCACGTTGGAGATTGAGGGGTGGACGGCGGGGATGGGCCGCGGCGTGGGTTGCGCTGTGTCTGGTCGCGGGGGCGGCGGAATCGCCGGTTGCCGTCACCGACGCCGAGATGCAGGCCGTGTACGACGAGGTGAAGACGCCGTGCAAGTACGGCGTCGTGCTCGCCCCGGACAAGTCGAAGGGGGAGATGTTCGACAACCCGATGGTGTTCCGCCACGGGGACGCCTGGTACATGATGTTCATCCGCTTCGACGGGAAGGGGTACGAGACGCACCTTGCGAAGTCCGACGACCTGCTCGCGTGGAAGCGGCTCGGCTGCATCTTCCGCCGCGGGGCGAAGGGCACGTGGGATTCCGCGCAGGCGGACGGCTGGCCGGCCCTCGTCGACATGGACTGGAACGGCTCCAACCGGCTGAACACGTTCAACGGGAAGTACTGGATGATGTACCTGGGCGGCTCGGCCGAGGGCTACGAGACGGATCCGCTCTCGACGGGCGTCGCGTGGACGGACGATCCGTCGGCGGTCCGTGAATGGACGCGCTACGCGGACAACCCCGTGCTGAGCCCCCTGGACGCCGACGCGCGCCCGTTCGAGCGCAAGACCATCTACAAGCACTACACGGTCGAGGATCCGTCCCGCCGCCTCGGCGCGCGCTTCGTGAACTACTACAACGCGAAGCAGCAGGGCGAGTGGACCGAGCGCATCGGCATGGCGGTCTCGGACGACATGCTGCACTGGCGGCGGTACGGGGACGGTCCGGTCGTCTGCAACACGGGCGCGCTCGACCACGGCATCTGCGGCGACCCGATGGTGCGAAAGCTCGGCGACCTCTACGTGATGTTCTACTTCGGCTTCCGCTGGGAGAACAAGGGCGGCACGGCGTTCGACACGTTCGCCGTGTCGAAGGACCTCGTCAACTGGCGGCCGTGGCGCGGCGCGAAGCTGGTCGAGGCCTCCGAACCGTGGGACCGCCAGCACGCGCACAAGCCGTGGGTGATCAAGCACGACGGCGTCGTCTACCACTACTACTGCGCCGTCGGCGACCAGGGGCGCGCGCTTGCGCTCGCGACGTCGAAGCCCGTGGCGTCCGTGAAGCGGATTCCGTAGCCGCCGCGGAACGTCCGCGGCTCGACCGGCATTTCGCGGACGAGGTGCGGTAGGGACGGCGCTCCGCGCGGTCCGCCCGGTCCGGACGGAGACCAGACCCTACCATTGCGTCCCGATATTTGGTAGAATAAGCAGCATGAAAACGCTCAAACTTTCCCTGTTGGCGGCGAGCCTCGTGTTCGTCGGTTCCGTCTTCGCGGCCCCCACGACCTTCGCGCGCGACGCGCTGAAGCCGTTCGTCGACAACGGCCAGCTGCCGGGCGCGATCAGCATCTTCAGCAAGCCGGGCGCCGAGGAGATCGCGTGCGTCGGCTACGCGGACGTCGCGGCCAAGCGCGCGATCACGGCGAACGATCCCTACATGCAGTGCTCGCAGACGAAGGGCTTCTGCGGCGTGACGGTCGCCATCCTCGTCGAGGAGGGCAAGCTTAAACTGGACGACCCCGTCTCCAAGTACCTGCCCGAGTTCGCGAATCTCTGGGTCAAGACGTCCGAGACGGACGGCGTGCGCACGCTGACGAAGGCGAAGAACGTGCTCACGGTGCGCATGGTCATGAACCACACGGGCGGATTCCCGTTCGAGATCTGCGCGAAGCAGGGCAACATCAAGGGCGGCGGCTGGTCCGGCGGCGCCCCGCTGCGCCAGACGGCCGCGATCGCGGCGGCCTGTCCGCTCCTCTTCGAACCCGGCACGAAGGTTCAGTACTCGAACACGGGCATCGACATCGGCGCGGCGATCACCGAGGTCATCACGGGCAAGCCGTGGGAGGATTTCCTGAAGGA
This sequence comes from Kiritimatiellia bacterium, assembly GCA_016302985.1. Taxonomy (GTDB): domain Bacteria; phylum Verrucomicrobiota; class Kiritimatiellia; order RFP12; family UBA1067; genus RUG572. The sequence goes on from JAEDMN010000352.1 coordinate 2,215, forward strand.
GCGCGTTCTGCTGCCGCTCGGCATGAACGACACCGGCTTCTGGCCGAGCGACGCGCAGTTGGCGCATCAGATCGAGATGTACGACTGCCACAAGGACCAGCCGGCGACGTACCGCCGCGAGAACGCGATG
>JAEDMN010000104.1 GCA_016302985.1 Kiritimatiellia bacterium
GCGCGCTTCTCGGGCGTCGCCGCCTGGCGGACCTTCGGATTGTCGAACTTCTCGGCCGTCGTGACGCCCTTCCAGTTCCTGAAGCACTTCTCGCAGCCCGTGAAGAGCGGCGTGAAGCCCGCCGGGCAGTCCTTGACGCCGTCCTTCGCGACGACGTAGTCGGCCGGCACCTCCTTGATGCGGATGTTGCGCCACATCACGTGGTGCCCGTGGCCGAGCCAGCCGATGCGGCCCTTCTTGTTGTGCAGGCCGGGATGCTTCTTGCCGTCGGGCGTGTCCGTGCCGTCGCCCTTGAACTTGGAGACGTCGGCGTCCGTCACGAGCTCGCCGTTCAGGATGACCTGGATGCGGCTGCCGATGACGCGCACTTCCTCGAAGTTCCACATGCCGGGCTTGCGGACGTAGCTGCCGCCGCCGGTGAAGTTCTTGTCCTTGCCCCAGATCTGCTTGTTGAAGTTGTCGCGCTTCGCGGGCACGATGCCGTACACGGAGCCCGTGTACTGATAGGGATGCAGCTTGTCCTTCCTGGCGTCCTTGTCGTAGTACTGGCTGCCGCCGTCGTCCAGCAGCTGAAGCTCGCACATGGCGTGGTACGCCGCGTCCTTGTTCACGTCCGTGATGCGCAGGCCCAGGCCGTTGTTGCCGTTCTCGGGCATGCAGAACTCGAAGCGGAGGATGAAGTTCTCATACTCCTTCTCCGTGCAGAGGTTGCCGCCGCCCATGGGCTTGCCGTCCTTCTGCGGCGGACGGCAGGCGAGCACCTGCATCTCCTTCTCCTCGCCCGTGCCGGCCATCTTGACCTTGATCGTCTCGACGCCGTAGTTCTGCGTCGCGCCGACCCAGCCCGTCAGGTCCCTGCCGTTGAACAGCGAGACGAAACCTTCCGCATCCGGCTGCGCGCCGAACGCCGCGGCGGCCGCCAGCGCGGCCGCGAAAACGAATCCAGACTTCATGCTACACAACTCCTTTGTTGAAATCTACTGGTGAAGAGTATATCAAAAACGGCCGAGCAGGTCATTCCGGCAGCGTGACCTCGCGGCCGCGCCCATGTACGGGAGGTCACGCGAAAGCCAGGCGGGACGCGCTCCCTCCTTCCCAGAGGTCGCGAACCACTTCATGTCCGCGCGGGCCGGGAAGAGCTGCGCACCGAGCCCCAGGAACGGCGCCACCAGGCGGTCGTCGGAGTCGTTCAGGCCGGGGATGCGTCCGTCTTCGATTCGGGCACGGTCTCCTCGGAGAAGAGCGATAGGCACAGGTCGCGCCAGGTCTCGGCGGCCCGTTCGTCCCTGGTCTTCGCGTCGTGCTCAACGCTCCGCGCCCATTCGGCGGAATCCCCCTCGCCGCGGATCTGCGTCCGCACCTCGGGCTCGGCGCGGTAGGTTTCACGCACGTGCCGGACGAACGCCTGCGCCGCGGCGGCCTCGTCCTGCATGTCGACCGGCGGCGCGAGCCGTTCGAGGAAGCCGTGCAGGGAGAGGTGCGGGCCCTTCTCGGATCGCCCGCTACTTCAAGGATTGGGCGACCATCGCCCGCCCCACCCATCGGGTGCACATTCTATTGGACAAACTGGGCTCCTCATCCGCAGACACGGATCATCGGGATGAGCTGGAAATGCGCGTCACGGGTCAGGAGCACGGACCCCGTCTCCAAGACACCAGCGGCGATCCAGACGTCGTTCTGCGGAATCGGCGTACCGTTCGACTTCAGATATTTCATCACCGTGACGAAGAACGCGGCGGTTTCCTTTGTCACGGGCAGGACATCGACATTCGGACGGTCAAGCAAAGCGTCCAGCGCGCGTTCCGCCAGCTTCCCCCGTCTCGTCCCCGTCAAAGAGAGAAATGAGCGCGTTCGAATCCAGGATCAGGCACTTCACTTCCACATGTCCTCGTCAATCTCGTCGAAGACCTTGAGATTCTCCTGGATTTCGTCTGCTTCGCTTTTCTTGAGAACCCCGCAGAACTCGGAAAAATCGTGGCGCTTTCTCGGCGGCTTCAGGAGGCCGAGCGCCGAAGCCAGCAGCTCCTTCGCGGCGACGTTGACGCTCGTGCCCATCCGGTCGGCATGCGCCCGCACGGCGTCCGCCAGATACTCCTCCGCATGAATTGTCAGAACGGACATTCTGCATCTCCTCCATGAATCAAATCCGATGCAGATTATAGATGCATCCCGCCGGCATGTCAAGGTCTCGCGGAACGCTCGCCGTACGCGCGGCCCGCTATTTCATCGACGGCAGGACGATGCCCCTGAGGATGATCTTCTGGCAGGCGAGGAAGACGACGGCCGTCGGGATCGAGACGAGCACGAAGCCAGCCATCACGCACCAGGGCTGCCCGCCCATCTGCTGGCTCATCTGGTACATCCAGACGGCGAGCGTCCAGTTGGACTCCTTCTGGCAGACGAGGAACGCCCATTCCCACGAGTTGTACGCCGCGACGAAGCTGTTCAGCGCGTTCACCGCGAGGATCGGCGTCGTCATCGGCAGCGTGACCTTGAGGAAGACCGTCCATTCGGACGCCCCGTCGATCGCCGCCGCCTCGTAGAGCTCGCGCGGCAGCGCGTCGAAGAACCCCTTGAGGATGAAGACGCTCATCCCGCTCGCGACCGTCGGCAGCACGAGCGCCGCCAGCGTGTTCAGCAGGCCGAGGTCGCGCACGAGCAGGAAGCCCGGGATCGCCGTCACCGCGGCCGGAAACGCCATCGTCGCAAGCAGGAAGAGCAGGATCTTCTCGGTACCGCGCATCCGGAAGCGCGACAGCGCGTACGCCGCAAGCGGGTTCACGGTCAAGTGCGCGAGCACGGAGAGCAGGACGAGCAGGACGGTGTTGAAGAACGCCCGCCCGCGCTGGAAGAGGTACTGCCCGACCAGCCGGTAGTTCGCGAGGCAGCTGCGCCAGAAATCGCGGCGGCCGTGGTCGAGGAACTGCGTCGCGAGCGCGGCGCGGAGGTTCGCGCGGATCTCCGCGGCGCCATCCGCCTCGCCCCCGCCGGGCCGCCCCAGGAACGGCAGCGTGCGGCAGACGTAGTCGCCGTCCGCGAGCATCGTCTGCCGGTAGGAGTCCTTGAACCTCAGCCACATCGCGTACTTGGGGTCGTCGCGCGGGGGCTTCCAGGTGGCGTGGCCGAGCGGGATCTTCGACTCGGCGGTGAAGGAGACGTCGAAGAAACTCTTGTAGCGGACGGGCCACGTGCGGTTCAGATCTTCGAGCGAGGTCTGGGACCGGACGAACGGCGCGACGTCGCGCGGGTCGTAGGCGCAGGTCGTGTAGTCGAGATCCCACTTCGCGGCCGTGTCGCGGAACGCCTCGGCCTTCCTCCGCCACGCCGCCCGGACCGCGTCGTTCGTACGCGCGGGTTCGAGGTGCCGCCGCGCAAACGCCTGCACGCCGGCAGGGTCGCGCGCAACCGAGATCCAGCTGCCCCAGCCCGCGGGCGCGTCCGGGTAGACGTCGCGCGGAAAGCGCGGGAAATAGGTCGAGACGGACCGCATGAAGCGGTCCGCCTCGTTCCACAGCGCGCGCGGCACCGCGTCGTGGCGGCCGTAGTCGTACGGTCCCGACACGCTCGCCGAGAGCATGACCGCGAACGGGTAGACCATGGTGATCCCGCCCAGCGCGAGAAGACCATAGACGATTCCGAGGAAGATCTTCCCCCGGACCGTTTTCCGTTCACTTGCCAGCAGCACGCCCATGGCGGGACATTATATCACAGGAAGACCGTGGCGATCTGCCAGCCGCCGAGGTTCGGCACCGTCACGACGAGTTCGTCCTTCGCGGCGTCGTAGACCGAAACGGCGGCCTGTTCGCCGCGCGGCGTCGCAAACGTCGCGGCGCGGCCGCGCGGGTTGCGGATGCGCACCGTGAATTCGTCCGTGTCGCCCATCGAGAGGTTCAGCAGCGTGACGGAATCCGTCTTCCCCGCCGCGTCGATGCGCGGCAGCACGCGCAGCGCGTGCACGAAGTCGACGCGCACCGGGAAGCGTCCGCCCGTCGCGCGGTCGATCGCGTCCAGCCACGCCTGCCGTTCCGAGACGCGCGGCGTGGGGTCGACGGGCAGCTCGAGCGCGCCCTCCGCGCGCAGCTTCCGGACCTCCTCCGGCGTCATCGCGGCCAGGGACTTCGGCGAGAGGCGCCAGACCTTGTACGCGGCCGTCGCCTCCGCGACCGTCACCGGGATGCCGCAGCGCATGAGCGCGAGGTCGGACGCGTCGCCGAGCGACGCCCCCTTCTGCTCGAAGGCGCGGGACCCCAGGTAGCGCGCGACGCCGCCCAGCGAGGTCCGCCGCGTCGACGCGGCAAGCTTCTCGAGGTACGGACGCGCCGACGCGACCGTCTTCACGAACCGCTCGTAGTCCTCGATGCGCTCCGGCTTCTCCCCGTCCGCCCAGTAGAGGGACAGCGTGTCGCAGCCGCTCGCGAGCGCGAGCGCGCTCTCCGTCACGATCGTGCGCGGCGACTTGTGCAGCACGCGCCGCGTGTAGGTCTCCTGCTCGTAGCAGATGGTTCCGCAGACGCCCTTCAGTCCGCGGCTGCGCTCGGCCTCGCGCGTGCACCAGAGCGCCTTCTCCAGGAAGTCGAGCGGGCGCTCCTCCCTGTAGCAGCCGTGTCCCGGACGCAGCCCCGACGGCACGCGCCCGTTCCCGGAGAGCGCCGTGAGGATCGGACCGTAGTCGCGGCCGTTCCAGAGGCAGTCCGCGCTCACCGTCTGCAGCGCCAGCCGGCAGCCCGGCAGCACCTCGTCCGCAGCCTTCCGCACCACCGCGCCGTAGAGCGCCAGCGACTGTTCGTTGAACTTGATCCACTCCAGGCGGATCGGGTCGAGCTCGGCACCCTCGAACAGGCGCTTCACCAGCGTCTCGCGCGTGAAGCTCCCCTTCACCTGCTCGTTGAACGCGGCGAGGCACCGCGGACAGAAGCAGCCGATCTTGCCGACGCCGAGGCGCAGGTCGTCGTCCAGCCAGTAGGTGTCGGGCCGGATCCCCTCCATCACCGTCTTCGCGTAGCGGTACTCGTAGTCCAGCACCGCCGGCGAACGCATGCACAGGCACTTGCCCGTCGCGACCTCGCCGTTCGGCCGCACCATCCACGCGTCGTCCGGGAACGGCTCCGCCTCCTCCGCCGCGTACACGCCCGCCGCGGCCTGCGTCCCCGGCGTCCCGATGTACTTGTAGTCGTGCCCCGTGGTCAGGCCCTGCTGGAAGGAGATCCGCATGCCCGCCTTCTCGATCTCCGGTCGCATCGCCTCGAACCGCTTCAGCTCTTCGCGCCCGAACCCGGTCCGGCACAGCGGCTTCGCCCCGCCGTACCAGAACTCGTCGAACGCCCCCTTGTACTTCGCGTGCACCGCGCACGACGCCTTGAAGAAGTCCGGCTTTCTCAACGGACTCCCCGTCAGCCGGAACACGATGAACGGATACTCCGCACCAGCCGAAGCCAGCGACAGAACGGCGACAAGAACTCCAAGAATCGATTTCATGGTCGCATTATAGCACATCCCCCGTGACCGCATCTCCCCCTGGCGGCACGGGACTGCGACACGCGCGCGACGGGATGGGGGAGGCGTTCGTCGGATGCTCCTTATTCCGGATCGACGACGGCGACCTTGTAGAAGGCCGCGGCTTCGGTGGCGGGCCGTTCGGCCGTGACCGCGGGGCCGTCCGCGACGACCGGCTCGCCGACGGGACGGTAGGGGCCGGCGGCGGACGGCGCGGAAAGGACGCGATAGACGCGCCCGGGGACGCCCGGCCACGCGAGCACGACGGTTCCGTCCGCGCGCCGTGCGACGTCCGAGACGGCGAAGACGGACTCGCGGTCATTGGGGTCCGTCCCCGCCAGCCATTCGGCGCGGTTGCAGAAGCCGTCTCCGTCCGCGTCGGCCGCCGGGTCCGTGCCCGTCAGCTGGAGGAAATGGACGCGCTCCCAGACGTCCGGCAGGCCGTTGCCGTCCCGGTCGGCGGGCGGCGGGACGGGATGGCTGTCGGCGCCGACGAAGCGGACCGCGTCCGCGATCGTGTAGCGTCTCTCCACGCCCGCCTCCGTCAGCAGCGTCACGGATCCCGCGGTCCCGGCCTCGAAGCGCCAGCTGCCGATGGACTGCCAGCCGCCCGCGGAGGGGCTGGTCTGATCGACACGCACCCGGGCCACGCCGTCCGCGTGCACGACCTGCGCGACGACGTCCGCGTTGCGCGTGTTGTTGCCGTTCCAGTAGAGCTGCACGTCGTAGGTGTCGGACTTCGGCAGTTGCGGCGTGAAGCGCACCCAGGCGTCCGCGCTCGCGTTCGAACAGACCAGGTAGCTGTCGCCCCACCGGTGCGCCTCGCTCGTGCTCCGCCACCAGTAGCCGTGCGTCTCCACGCCCTGCGCGTCGTCGTTGTCCACGACGTAGACGTCGCTGTACGCGACGGCGTCCGCCGGCCACGGATAGTCCGACATTCCCTTCTCGCCCTGCCGCGCGTTGATCAGCGCCTGCAGCTCCGCCGTCTTCGCGGCGTCGCGGTAGATGTCCCGCGGCAGGCAGCCGTGCTTCCGGCAGAGGGATGCCGCATAGCCGACGGCGACGCCCTGCTGCCCGCCCGCGTTCATCACGCGGCTGGAGCCGAAGGCGACGTGCGTGTAGCTCGCGCAGCGCCCCGCGAGGAAGAGGTTCGGCACGTCGCGGCAGCAGAGCGACCGGTACGGCATCCACCAGGGGTTGACGGGCCTGTGGTTCGTCGCCGCGCGGAAGCCCGAGTCGCCGTCGTAGAAGTGGAGGTCAATCGTCCAGGTCGCCTTGCCGACCGCGTCTTCGAACGGACGCGTGTTCACGACGTCGTCCTCGCGGACCACGTAGTCGCCGACGATGCGCCGCGACTCGCGCTTGCCGGCGATGTACGGCACCCAGTCGAGCGCCAGGTTCTCCTTGCCGGCCTGCCGCTTCGCGTTCGCGAAGCTGCCGTAGATCGCGCGGAAGAGACGGTCGCGCAGCATCTCCGCGTCGTAGATCGTGTCCTCGTCCACGCCCAGGCCGGCCTCCCATTCCCAGGTGCCGCGTTCGGCGGACAGGGAGCCGCTCACCTTCGTCGCCCAGGGAACGGACGGGAACGGTCGCGCGGCCGCGCACGTCTTCGTCGTCCAGAGGAGCGTGTTGCCCATCGTGCTCGTGTCCGCCACGTCCGGCGCGTACTTCGCCTCGCCGTACTCGTCCTTCGCCTCGCGTCCCACGCGGTAGGCCGCGCCCGCCCAGTACCCGAGCCAGCCGTCGCCCGTCGCGTCGACGAAGAGCGGCGCCGCGAAGCGCTTCCGCGCCCCCGTCGTGACGTGCCGGGCGTCGGCCGCGACGATGCGGCGCGCCGCGTTCGTCGCGACGCCGTAGGCGCGCCAGCCCGTGAAGACGCGGATGTTGGGGTAGCTGTCGACGAGCGCCCGGCGCCGCGCGTCGTCCGCCGCCATCGAGCCGCCGTTGGACACCGTGTTCTTGATCGCGTCGACGATCCAGTGGAACTCGTGCCCCGCCTTCTCCGTGCGCACGCGCACCTCGTCGCTCGCGTTGCCGCCGAGCACCGGCCGGTCCTGCACAAGCACGACGTCAAGCCCGCCCTCCGCCGCGGCAATGGCCGCCGCCGTGCCGGCGATGCCCCCGCCGACCACCACCAGGTCCGCCGTCTCGACGTCGTCCGGCTCCGCCGTCTCGCCCTTCGCGAGGGCGCGCCAGGCCGCGAGCTTCGCCGCGTCGTCCGGCGGACGGTCCGCCCCCTGCGTGAACCAGAGCGCGTCGACGCGCCCCTCGAAGCCGTCGAGGTCCTTCAGCGCCACCCGCACCCGGCCGTCCGCCGGCGCCGTGAACGCGCCCGCCTTCACCCAGCCCCAGTCGGCAGGCGTCGTGCCCAGCACCGCGCCGAGCACGCGGGCGCCGACCGCGACCTTGAAGCGGCCGGGCTTGACCTCGCCCGCGCCCGGCGACCAGTCCGGCGTCCAGTCGCGCGTGCGCACCCACACGTTCCAGTCCCCGCCGCGCGGCAGTTCCACCATCGTCCGGGCTTCGGCGACCGGCACGCCCTTCCCGTGCGCGAGCAGGTACGGGGACCCCATCGCGTCGCAGAACTGCGGGTCGACGACCCAGCCGCCCTGACGGACGAAGGCCTCCGCCTCCACCAGCACGCCCGCGGCCACCGCCGCCGGGTCGGTTTCCGCCGGCTCGGGCGCCCGTTCCGGTTCGCCGTCGGGGTCCCAGACGTAGTCGACCGGAAGATCCTCTTCGCGGACGTCGACCACGGCGTCCGGATCCTCGTAGAACCGTACCTCGGAAAGGCCCGCGTAGCCGTCGTTGTCCGGGAACAGGGATGCCGCGCGCACGGCCACGTAGCGGGCCGCCACCGCGGGAAAGGAGATCGTCGGCTCCCCCGTGTAGTCGTCGCGGTCCGGCGCCCGTCCAAGCGCCACGACGCCCGTCACGTTCGTCCAGCCGCCCGCCGCCGAGAACGAGGGGGCCGTCGTCGAGTCCGCCGCCACGGCGGCCAGCACCTCCACGGACGCGAAGCCGCGCCTGCCATAATGCGTGCCGTTCGCATGCAGCCAGTTGAAGTTCCAGATCTTCACGCCGGCGAACTTGCGGACGTCCCCGAAATCCACCATCAGCCAGCAGCCCGCCGCCTGCCCGCCGGCCGTCATCCAGCACACGCCGTCCGCCTTGTCCGCGACATGCGTGCCGTCCGCCGACAGCCCCGACCCGTCGACGGCGAACCGCGCGGCCCGCTGAGCACCATACACGCTGCTCGCCGTGACCGCCTCCGCGGACACGGACACGGCCGTCCGCGCGCCAAACGCGGGTGCCAGCGCGCATCCGACAAGCCCCGCTACCAGAAATCCCACATGTCTCATCGGATTACAGTATACCAGAGACGGCGACCCCTTCACGGTGGGAAAACACCGTCCGTGGCCAGGGTGTGCGTAGGAGTGACCACGGACGGCAAAGGAAAAATCGCCTGTATTTCAACACAAAACACGACCGCACCCCTGATTCTAGCGGCGGAAAAGAATCTCAATGTCGTAAAGGCCCGTCCCCTTGAGCGCGAGATCGACATAGGCCGATTCGCCCACCACAGATGTCGAAAACGACTGGTCCGCACCATTCGACAGAACGCGTACAGGCACTTTCCCCTTCGGCAGAAGGAGATGGGCCTCGAGTGTCTTCGCCGGCGACTGGACGCGATACCGCATGCCATTCGCACGCAACACGTAGCGCACATCCACCACGGCACCGGCCGCCTCGTAGCCCGTGAAATAACGGAGCTCGTTCAATCCCGTCACGGGCCAACGCGGGGAGAAGCGAATCGACTCGTATTTCACCCCTGTATCCCGCACGCCAGCCAACGCCTCGTCAAAAGCCGAAAGGATGCTTGCCGCCCCCCAGGCGCTCGGTCCGAGCTGGGCGTTGATGCTCTTGGCCGTCTTCCGGTCGTAGAGGAAGTAGAGCGCACCATCGCGTTCGGCCATCGTCTTGACACGCCGGAGAATATCCCAGCCGTATTCCTCGTAACCGTTCTCAAGCGCGGCTTTGGCGAGCTCACCCGCCGTAAAGAGGCAAATACCGCCATTTACGTAGTCCCCCAGCGGGTGCCGGCAGAACGTCAGATCGTAGGGCGGATCGACCGTGAACCACTCGGCGAAGCATTCCGTTGTCTTGCGGCGGCGCAGGAACTCCTCGATCGTCTTCCGGCAGTCAGCGACGGGCATGAGCCCGCGATTCATGTCGTAGGCGGCCGAGAGCGAAAGGCGTTCCCGCTCATGTGCATCGACGGGCGGCACATTGAGCGGCAGCTCGTGAATGAAGAACGTGCCGTTCCAGAGATGCCGATACATGTTCGTCTTGAGGGTTTCGGCCCGCGTCCGCCACGCCTGCGCCTTCGCGTCGCGTCCCAGACGCGCATTGAACCAGGCCAACTGGTTCATCGCCTGGAAAACGCCCGAGTTGTCGCCATGCATAATCGCCTGCGGCGTCTCGGCCGTGAGCATGCGATTCGTTCCGGACGATGGCAGATAGGTGAAATCCCAGGTGTCGATCGTATAGCCGCGCTTGACGAGACCATATTTAGGCTCCCACCGCTGCGGATCGGAGGTCATGTAGTCGATGGCCTTTTCCAGCTTCGGCAGAACACGCGTCAACCAGGCATCATCCCCGCTCACCCGGTAGCAGTAGGTGGCCCCTTCGACAAGAAGATACTCGACGTCCGCCTCGATATCCAGGCGGCACATGGCAAGATTGTCGTCGGGGAAGAACTTCCGACTCTCCGGCGCGGCGTATTTCCAGTGTTGATCATCCGCCTGCTTGATCAATTCGAGGATGCAGCCATCGTCCCGCTGATGGTCGATCGTGAAATTCACATAGCCCGCGTAGTCATACTCCCAATGATGCATCGCCTTGAGCGTGTGGACATGGTCGCGAATCCAGTTCTTGTTCACCATGAACTTCCGCCCATTCACGAATACCAAAGCCCGTTCGTCGTTGATGACGTTCCGCAACCGGTGCAGAAAGTCGCCAATGGAGGAATCCTGCGTCGTCAGAATGCCGGGAATTGCCAGATCCTTGTTGTTGAACCAACCGCATTTTCGATTCGTCTCGGCATTGCGCATGCGCGGCAAGGCCTGCGAGAACGGGATCTGCCGTCCTTCATTGAGTGAATACCCCGCAAGGAACGATTCGGCGGCGACCAGTGTTCCCGCGCAAAGAAAAGCTACCACGCAAAATGAATGTTTTTTCATCACCACCATCCCATAGACATGGTGAACCATTCACCCTGTCGGGTACGAGCATGATATCACGGGCGAACCTCCCTCGTCAAACGACCGCGCCTTTGACTTCAAGAAGAAAGTGTTAACCTATCATAGAATCGGACAAAGACAAAATTACCAAAGGCCTTTAATCCGTTTAACCTAACTGTCGCAGTTAGGTTTAAGACCGTGAGGCACAAAGTTACGTCAGTTCCCGATGCCGTTGCGATGTCGGTCAACTCCGGAAGCAAATATCGAGATTGGTATGCCGATGCAGGGAGTTCACCCCCTGGCGGATATATTCCCATGTTTCCTGATAGTTTCCCGCAACCGCAAAGACGGGATCCGAAATAAACTTTACGAA
>JAEDMN010000105.1 GCA_016302985.1 Kiritimatiellia bacterium
CTGCGACAATCGCGAATTTTCCCTCCTTGCCATAGAACTGGGACTTAAAAGATTTCAACTAACTATCCTTTCCTTTGCCCGTTTGACGAATCCGACACTTTGGAATCAAATCAAGGCACTGTTCGTGAGCATCCTTGACCAAATACACCTGGGCTACCTCTGGGGCTTCAACACGGCCTTCGCGCCGTCGCCGGACGTCAGGACCGGCTCCGCGTCGGGCGAAAGGCCGAACTGGGCTGGATCCATCGTCTCCGCGCCCGCCGCCAGGAACAGCGCCAGCACGGACGCTACCGCCCTGTATTTCAATTTCATCCGCCGATTATAGCACTTCGCCAGAACGCCGTGCAAGATCGATGACGAATCCCGAGAAGTGCGAAGGAAGCATCAGCGTACCAGGACCGCGGTGCCGCCGCCCTGAACAAGCCTCACACCCGTGGCGGAGACGACTGCGACCCAGCGGCGCGGCAGGACGGTGCCGGCCAGCCTGCCCGTGACGGACGTTGCGCGCAGGACCTGGTAGCCGCATGCGGGATCGGCGTCCTCGGGATTGGCCATTTCGATGACGAGGTCCGAGAGGTCGACCGTCCCCGTGCCGACGACCGCATCGCAGGTTCCGTCCGCGGCGACGTCGACGAGAAGCTTCGCCGCCTTCAGGACGGCGTCGTCCAGCGTCAGCGTGCCGACGCCGTCCGCACCGCCCGGCATCACCGCGCCGTCGACGACGAGCGAACCGCCCTTCACCGTGCCCGCGCCGGCAAGCGACGCGACCGTCTGCGCCGCGCCGTTGAGGTCCAGCGTCGCGCCCGCCGCCACCTTCACGGGCGTCGCCGGCAGGGACGCGTCCGCGGCGAGCTTCAGCGTGCCCGCCTCGACAGCCGTACCAGCCGCGTACGTGTTCGCGCCCGTGAGCGTGAGCGTGCCGGCGCCCTTCTTGGCGAAGAAGTGTCCGTGCGCGCCCCACCGGGCGCTCGCCGCCAGCAGGGCCTGCGAGAGCGCCTGGCCGTGCATGCGGATCTCGTGCACCACGATGCCGGGATCGGGGTCGCCCCACGGGCCGTTGCCGATCCAGAAGCCGTCGGACTGCTTGAGCTGCGCCGGGCTCCAGGTCGTCGCCGAAGTCGACGTCAGCGTCTCGTAGGCCTCGCCCGTCTCGGCATTGCGGAGCACCGCGATGAACGTCCAGGCGCCCGTCTCGAGCGGCTCCATCGTGACGGAGAGGTGGTACGGGATGTTGTTCTGGGGCAGATAGCGGCCCTTGATCTCGGACCCGGCGAAGCTCATGTACCAGCCGCCCGAGACATTATTGCGCGTCGAGACGAAGAAGGACGTGGCATCCTTGGTCAGGCCGCACTGGAACAGGCGCGAGTAGTTCTGCAGGCTCTTCTGCGTGAACCACATCTCGCAGGTCCAGCCATGCGTCGTGGGAACGAGGTTTGTGCCGAGCTTGAGCTGGCTGGTCCCGGCCTTGCCGCCCGGCAGCGTCACCGAACCGTCCGCCGGCACGACGCCGCCGACCGCGACCGCGTCGGACCCGCCCACCGTATCCGTCAGCGCGCACTGCGCGAACGTCCAGCGGTGCGTCATCCGTCCGTTCGAGGCGGTCAGCGGCCTCGCGATCGTGAAGTTGCCCTTCCCCGCCGTGTCGACCGCTCCGCCGAGCGGCGTCACGCACGCCCCGCCCAGCGAGGCATGGACGAAGTTCGCGGCGTGCTTGGTCCCCGCCGCCTTCAGCGTGCCGCCGTTGAACGTCAACGCGCTCGTCCCCGAGCCGCCGTAGACACGGGTCGTCTCCAGCACGCCCAGGGGATCCAGAGAGACCTGTCCGCGCGCGGCCGCGCCCGCGGCGACTTCGACGCCCTCGGAGGCCGCGCCGGCGAAGCGGCCGCCGTTCGCGACGGAGAAGGAGCCGACGCCGGAGACGCCCACGCGGAGCGCGCGCTCGTCCGTCCGCGTCTGGTTGAAGACGCCGCCGTGCACGTTGAGCGTGCCGTTCCCATTCGCGTGGTAGCCGACCAGCAGCGGATGGAATTCGGACGCCACGCCGCCGAACTGGTTGAACGTGCCCGTCTCGGCGGAACCGATGTGCATCCAGACGCGGCTGGAGACCTCGAACGTGCCGTCCCAGAGGTTGTAGACGCTGGTGCCGCGTCCCTTCTGCGGCGTCGAGGCGGCGCGCCAGCCGCCGATGCGGACTTCGTTGCCGTCGCCGTGCTTGCCGTCGTTCGGCACGGAGAAGAGTCCGGAGTGCTGGTTGACCGAACCGTGGTGCAGGGCGAACGTGCCGAGCTTCACCGTGCCGTTGTTCGTGATGACCAGGTTGCCCTCGAGTCCCAGCCGCTCGGCGTTGTCGTCGTTGTTGCCGAGGAACAGGATCAGATTATGGTCGTAGACGCCGCCGTCGACGACCATCTTCGAGCCGCGCCGGGCCGCGAAGGTGTCCCATGCGTTGTCCGCGTAGTGGTCGCACCCGGGGCCATAGGTGAGCGTCAGGGTCGACGGCACGTCGGAGAAGCCCGCCGTCATGTCGTTGTGCGGCCGCAGCTTGCAGTTGGTGAAGACGACGTTGCCGCAGCGCGGCACGAACTTGCAGTTCTTCTTCCAGGTGATGTCCTCGCGTCCCGGTTCGCCGGAGAACACCATCGTGCCGTCCCAGTACTGCAGGGTTCCGGTCGTCTGGGAGTTGAGGAGACGGCCCTTGAAGTAGGTCTTGAGGGCGATCGACTTGCCGTTCATGTCGATGCCGTTCTCGAACGTCAGGTCGAAGTCCTTCGACATGAGGTCGAACTCGGCGTTGCCGTCCTTCAGGAACCCGTCGACGAACTTCTGCAGCGTCGCGCCCTGTCCGCCCAGGTTGACCGTAAGCGGCTGGTCGTACGGCGCAAAGCCGCAGAAGGCGACGAGGGAGATCGTGCCGGCGCCGCTCGCCGCGACGGGAGCCGTGAAGGACGGCCCCTTCGGACGGAGGATCGCCGGTCGGTTGTTCGCCGTGCCGACGAGTGTGAGATGGGTGTTCCCGAGGCCGCTCGCCGCATAGTCCGCCACGAGGTAGCCGTTGGAGACGACAACCTCGGTGCCGAACGTATTGCCGTCCTGCAGCACGACCGTGCCCGTGCCGGCCTCGATGACGACGCGGTCGGCCGTGTTGATGACGTCGGACGTCACCGTCGTCCCGTTCGCCGCCTTGATCACGTAGTCCGCCGCCGGCAGTCCGCCCGCCAGAGCCAGCGCGCCCAGAAACATCAGTCGCGTCATCCCCAAACCTCCGAATGAAAAGTCTTCAATCCGCCCTGTCGACTTCCTGGAGCCGGGTCACCGGCCGAAGACGTGGAGGCGGAGCGAATTGGCGGCGAGCGGCCCGTCGACCGGCGCGTTGCCGGGCGCATGGACCGACGTCGCGGCGCCGAGTCCGTCGATTTTCACGTCAACCGACCGGTCGCCGGTATTCCAGACGAGCACCGCGCTCGTCCCGTCCGCGGCCACGAAGCGCTTGGCGAGGAGCGCGGGGTCCGTGCAGACGAAACCCTCGTCGTCGACGAAGCGGCCCCTCAGCAGGTACTTGGACTGCGCGCGCTGGAGGTCCAGGACGGACTTCATGTACGCGCTGGCCTCGGCCGGCGACACGGACGCCATGTCCTGCAGGTTCGGGATGTTCTGCACCGTGCCGTAGTCGGCCTTGACCGGAACCTTGTTCTCGAGCACGTACGTGCGGTCCGCCATGTACCGCGCCTCGATCTCGCTGCGCAGGCCGAAAAGCGCCGTGAAGTTCACCTGCGTGCGCGTGTTCATCGGCGTCGGCAGGCGCACCGTCGAGACGAGTTCCGGGAACGTGTAGCGCCAGAGTTCGGGGAAGGGTCCGGACGCGGCCTTCCCCTTCCGGCTCCTCACGGCCTCCATGTCCCCGCGGAACGTGCCGTACTCGCAGCCGTGCCAGAGACCGATCGAGTCCAGGATCGTGTCGTGCAGACCCTCCGTCAGGATCGCGAAGTCCGGATTCTTCTTCTGAATCTCGTCCGCGATGGAGCGGATGAAGCCGGGCCGCTCCTCGGCGTAGGAGAAGTACGGCTCGGGGTGTCCGTGCCCCTTCCCGTAGCAGGCGAACGGCGCGAAGATGCCGAGCTGGTCATAGAGGATGCCGTCCGCGCCGAAGGAGTTGGCCTGCTCCGCGAGCGCGTACATGCGGTCGTGCCAGGGCTTGCCGTAGAGGCAGCCGAGCGCGAACTGGTAGACGGGGATGTCCTTGTACTTGTGGTAGGTCTGGATGACGCGCTCGCCGTCCTTCTTGACGAGGGCGAGGTGCCGGCCGTGCTCCTCCCAGAACTTCGTGGCGCCGACCTGCTGCAGCTGGCCGTTCGCGTAGATGTAGACCTTGATTCCACGGCGGTGGGCCTCCGCGATGCCGGCCTTCAGTCCCTCGACGCCGCCCATCTCGTCGCTCGGGTCGTAGTCGGGATAGAGGTGGTCGTGCCCGCCCTTCGTCCAGCCGAAGAGGCCGATGCAGTCCAGGCCGTTCTTCTCGCAGACGTCGCAGAGCTTCGGGATGTCCGTGTACTTCCAGAAGAGCGCCTCGTTCTGCTGGCGCATGATCACGAGCAGCCAGCCCGCGACCTCCTGCGTCCAGGCCGGCGTCGCGGCGCGGACCTCGCGGACCGTGTCGTACCACTTCCGGTAGCGCTTCGCGGCGGCGTGCCAGTCCCCTTCCGTCTTCTCGCAGACGGTCTCGGGGATTTCCCAGGACTTGCCCGCGGCAAGGAAGAGCCGGTGGTCGAAGGCGATCTCCGCGCGATTTTCATTCGGCGTCCAGCGCATGCGCAGGCGCTTCGGCTGCGCCTTCGGGTCGTGCGCGCCGGCGTAGAACGTGCCGAAGCCCGTGTCGAGCGCCATCCAGGGCATCGTCAGGCCCGATGCGCCGGGATGGTAGCCCGTGTCGAACGTGAAGCGTCCGTCCCGAAGCGAGAACCAGTCGGTCTTCGTCCAGGTGTTCTCGTCCGTTTCGGCGGGAACCGGCTTGTAGTTCGTCGCGCCGCGGGCGGGGAAGGTCGCGATCCGTCGGCCGACGCCCTGGGGGATGTAGAACTTCGCGTCGGCGGGACTGACGCGCACACGGTCGAAGTAGGGACCCTCGAACGCCGTGACGCGGATGCCCGCGTCGTTGTTCTCGACCCGTCCGCGGTAGGACTTGCCGCCCGGCACGACGCGCTCCTCGACCGTCACCTTGACGGCCCAGGACTGGCAGCCGTCCGTCAGGTGGTCGCAGACGAAGCGGCGGACGCCAGGAGCCGGTTCCTCGACGTCGAAGTCCTGGCGCGCGCCCGCCAGGCGGACCGGCTTCGCCTGCCCCTCCTGCTCGAGCGTGACGTACCATTCGGGACGGTCCTGCGGCATCCAGCTCCAGCGGACGTTGTCGAAGATGAAGTCGCGCGTGTTCTCGAAGAGGCCGTTGGCCGCGCCGGTCCAGAGTCCGGTCGAGGTTCCCTGCTGGCCACGCGGGCGGGAAATGTCGAACGTCACGTCGCTGAAGCGCCAGTCGCGGACATTGTCCTCGGGCCGGCACTTGAAGACGGGCGGCTGCTGCGCGTTGAAGCGGCAGTGGGAGAAGGTGATGTCCTTGATGAAGGAGACGTTCTCCGTGCGCGCGATGTCGACGTAGAGCGGCGCGTTGAAGCTGTTGATCGACATGTTCGAGAAGCGGAGGTTCTCCACCGCGAACGGGACGATCGACGAAGCCGGCGGCGGGACGAGGCCGCGGCCGCGCGGCGGGTCCATGTACTCGGCCGGCGCGTCCGGGAGCGGCGGCAGGAAGAACTGCACGCCCAGGCGCGAGTAGGTGCAGACGATGTTGTCGAAGGAGATGTCCTTGATCGGGCCGTCCTCGGTCCAGCCCACGCGGATCGCGCTCTGGTTCGAGCGCAGCACGCAGTTCGCGAAGGTCATCCGCTCGCAGGGACGCACCTTCTTCATCTGCTCCTGGTGGGTGCGGACGATCAGCGCGTCGTCCTGCGCGTCGATGATGCAGTCCGAGACCGTCACGTCGCGGCAGCCGCCGAAGTGCAGGCCGTCGCCGTTCGGGTATTCGCGGTGGCATTCGATCCGGACGCCCCGGCACTGGATGCGCTCGCTGTCGAAGAACCACGTGCTCCAGCCGCACGGATGGTAGACGAGGACGTCCTCCATGCGCACGTCGCGACAGCCGACGAAGAAGACGCAGCGGCCGGTGATGTTCGTGTGGCTGATGCGCTGCCAGCGTCCGTTCACGCGTTCATGGAACGCCTCCGCGTTGCCGTCGATCGTGCCCATGCCCGTGATGGCGACGTTCGTCTGGCCGACCGTGTAGAACATGGCGCGCTTGTTGAAGCGCGGGGCGCGCGCGACGTTCCAGACGGGGGTCGGCTGGAACTCGGGATACTTGTACGGGTCCTCGCCGCCCTTCAGCGTCGCGCCGCGGTCGATGTGCAGGTCGACGCCGTTCTTGAGGTTCAGCGTGTAGGTCTTGTAGACGCCGCCGCCGGGGACGAGGACGCGCCCGCCGCCCGCCGCCGAGCAGTCGTCGATCGCCTTCTGGATCGCCGCGGTGCAGTCCGTCTTCCCGTCGGGCTTCGCCCCCCATGCGGTCACGTCGAACGTCGCCGCTGCGGCCGTGCAGGCGAACAGGCCCGCCAGGACCGAAACAAAACTCGCAAATCCGGACATCACTCCACCACCCTGTTCCGTTTGAACGTGAAAAAGAAGGAAATCGCCATCAGCAGCGCGGCGAGCACGTAGCTGCCGGCCATGAGGCCGAAGCCGATTTCGAAGCCCTGCACGCCGTGCTTCTCCGACAGCGCGCCCATCACGACGCCCGACAGGCCCCCGAAGAAGAAGGCCATCATGTTCAGAAGCCCCACCGCCGTCGAACGGTACTGCGGCGCGACGACGTCAAAGAGGGACGCGTGCGTGTTCACCTCGAAGAAGCCGCGGAAGACGCCGTAGGCCGCGCAGGCGACGAGCATGGACGTGAAGGACGGCGCGAACCCCACCCACAGCAGCATCGGCGCGCCGCAGAGGAGCGCGACAATCTGGAAGCCCAGACGGAAGCGCGGCATCCGCCCGACGAAGCGGTCCGTCACCACGCCGCCGAGGAGAATCGCCCCGAACGCGACCAGGTGATGCCAGAGCATCACGCCGTTCCCCGCCTCGCCCACGCCGACGGCGAACTTCTGCGCCGCGAACTTCGGCGCCCAGAAGAGGTAGGCGTTGTTGACGAAGACGATGGCGACGAAGCCCGCCGTCGCACAGAGTGCGGAGGGATTGAAGAGGTAAGCCTTCAGCCCCTCCGAGAGGGGGATCTTCGCCTTCACGGGCTTCGGCCCATCCGGCCTACCGTCCCTGAGCGCGAAGATGAAGAGGACGCCCAGCAGGAAGCCCAGCCCGCCGAAGATGATGAAGACGGGGCGCCAGTAGCCCTTTTCGCCGAAGTGCGCGACGACCCAGGTGGAGGCCTTGAGCCCGCCGAGGATCCATGCCACGAGCGCGCCGCTCGTCATCAACCCAACGTAGAGCGCGGCCTGGTGCACGGACATCGCCGCGGACCGGGTCTCCCTGTGGTGCACGGCCAGCAGCGCGTAGGCGCTCGGCGCGTAGAAGGACTCGCCGCCGCCCGTCGCGATCGAACGGAAGAACATCACGCAGGCGAAGGCCGAGACCGCGACGCCGAGCACCTGGAAGTTCCCGACATAGCCCATGCCCACGGTCATCAGCGACCAGAACATGAGCGACCCCGTGATCTGCCACTTGCGGCTGAAGCGGTCCCCGCAGAACCCCGCCACGACCGTCATCGCGGCGAGCGTCCAGCTGAGCACCGTGTTGATCCAGCCGATCTGGACGTCCGTGAGGTGCAGTTCGTCCTGGATCGGGATCGTCAGCAGCCCGAACAGGGCGCGGTCGGCCTGGTGGAAGAAGAAGGCGCAGGAGAGGAGCGCCAGGAGGAACCACTTGTAGGAATTCTTCATCGACGTGTCACGTTATGCGTCATGCGGTCAGCGGAGGGACTGGTCGCCGTCGAGGCCGGGCATGTCGCGCGCCCCAAGGTCGGAGCCGTCGGTCGCCGCGCCCTTTCCGGGCGAACCGGCCGCGAGGCGGTAGTCGCGCTTCGCCGCGTCGACGAAGACGGGCTGCGCGTTGAGGCCGTTGCGGTCGAAGCCGAGAGCCTGCCAGCCAGCCCAATCCAGCATCCGGCAGTCCTTCCCCTCGAGCCAGCGCGCGCACGGCACGGAACCCTCGTTCCACACGAGGTTGTGGTCATGGGAGAGGCCGTACCGCCAGTCGAGACCGCTGCGCATCGTCCATTCCGTCGCACGGACGAAGAGGTTGTTCCGGACGACGAAGTTCGTCGTCGCCGCACGGTTGTGGTAGTACATCAGATGCGCGCCGTTAGGGTCGGGACGCTGCGCGTGCGCCCAGCCAAAGCCCGCGTCGACGCACGTGTTGTGCTCGAAGAGGATGTTGCGCGTGAGCTTCCGGTTCCAGTACTCGTAGGAGTACTCGCTGTTCCAGATCACGTTGTCGCGCCAGGTGATCTCCGTCTCGCTGTCGTCGCAGCCCTGGTTCGTGAGGGCCGCGTCGTAGACCTCCCACAGGCGGTTGCGCTCGACGAGGTTGTTCCGGCAGTCGCCCCAGAACTCGATGCCGTTGCCAAAGCGGACGGGATAGACGATCTCCCCGGTCTTCTCGTGCTTGCGCCAGAACTGGAGGCCGCCGCCGATCCAGCTGATGTCGCAGTTGCGGATGACGAGGTTCGACGTGGAGCCGCCGCCGAAACCGTGCGCGCCGGTGTAGCGCACCCACAGCCCGTCGTAGACCACGTCGTGCTTCCCGCCCTCGTTGACGACGTGCGCAGTCTTGGCGAGTTCGATCGAGTCGAACGCCTCGCCCGGGTTGCGCGGATACTTCACGACCACGCGGCGGCCCTCCGGGTCGTACCAGTAGTCGAGGTCGTTCTCCATGCGGACGGAGGCCTGCCACTTCTCGGCCTTCGGCACGTCCCAGTCGGGGTTGTTCCACTTCTTCACGCCCCACTTCTCGCCGTGGTTGCAGATGAAGATGCCGACGTCGCGCTCGATCGCGAGGCCCTTCTCGACCGTCGCCGCCCAGACCCCCTCGAGCCTGACGTCGAAGTCCGCGCCCTCCGGCAGCACGTCGCCGATCGCGAGATGGAACTGCGGCGTCGCCGTCAGGTTCGTGGAGACGCGCGACAGCAGCACCGTGGCGTCCTGCCAGGCGGGACCGATCTCCCGCGCGCCCTTCACGGGCCCCGCGTGCGAGGCCGTGTACGGATGGCAGCCCTGCATGAGGCGCACCTCGGAGAGTCGGAACGGCTTCGTCGAACGGACCTTCATCCTCAGGAGTGCGCCGTCCGGCAGGTCCGGCATCTTCGGCCCCCAGATCTGGATCAGGTGCGGCGCCCTGCGCGGACCATACTTCGCGCAGGTGACGCGGTAGAACGTCTCGCCGCCGGCCGTCGTCTTCCGCGCGGAGCCGCGGTTGCCTTCCTGGAAGGACGGCGACCAGGCGTCGGACGCGGACGGCGCCCACACCTGCGCGCCCAGGACGGGCTCGCTTTTGCGCGTGGACCAGAATCCGGGCTTCTCCTCCACCCAGTCCTCGGGGCGCGAACGGTCGACGCTCTGCTGGAGAATCGGCTTCGCGCCGGTCCCGTAGGACGTGTAGGTGACGGGCGCGCCGGGCGTACCGCTGTGCGGAACCAGCTGACCGCGCCAGAGGCCGCCGCGCCTGAACCGCACGACGTCGCCAGGCTTCAGGTCGGCCGCGTTGACCTTGTCGAGCGACTTCCACGCCGCCGCCACGGACGTACCCGCCGCCGCGTCGTCGCCCGCCGCGCTGTCCACGAAGTACTCCGTCGCGCCGGCCAGGCAGGCCGCGAGCGAACTCGCCAGCAGAAACGCACCCTTCATCGTCCGTCCCCCTCCTCAGACAGCGAGTTCGACGCGCTTGATCACGTGGTCCTGATACGGCTTGTCGAGCTCGATGAAGTAGCCGCTCCAGCCCCAGACGCGCACGATGAGGTGACGGTGGAGCTCGGGATGCTTCTGCGCGTCGACGAGCGTCTCGCGGTTGATCGCGTTGATCTGCATCTGGTGTCCGCCGCGGTCCACGAAGAACTTCACGAGCTGGGCGACCTTCTGCACGCCGTCCGCCTCGCGGAAGGCGCTGTCGTGCACCTCGATCGTGAGCGGGCCGCCATTGCAGACGCGGCCGAGGTCCGGCTCGGTGAAGGAGCGGATGACGCTCAGCGGGCCCTTCACGGGCACGTCGAGCGACGGCGCGTAGTTCGCGCCGAACGGCTGGCCCTTCAGGCGGCCGCACGGGGAGGCCGGCAGCTCGTTCGCATGCCAGATGTAGTACATGGCGGAGCCGGTGCCGGGGCGGTAGATGCCGCCGCGGTCGTTCTTCCGGCCCTGCAGGCAGTCCGCCCAGGTGTCCACAAGCCACTTCGCGAGCGCGTCCACGGACGGATCGGCGTTGCCCATCTTCGGGGCGTTGCGCGCGGCGGCGAGGATTTCGGGATGGCCGGCGAAGTCCGTGTCCACGAGCGAGACGAGCTCGTCCATGCGCACGAGCTTCTTCTCGAAGACGAGCTCGCGGATCGCCGCAAGGGAGTCCACGGCGACGGCGAGGCCGGTGCCGTGGATGCCGAAGTTGTTGTACTTGGCGCCCTTGCAGATGTCGCGGGCCTTCTCGATGCAGCCGGTGGAGATCGCGGAGACATAGGGGCCGGGCAGGATCTCGACGTGCGCGTACTTCTCCTGCAGCAGGTCGCAGCGGCGGTTGATCTCGTCCTTCATCGTCCGCAGCACGTCGTCGAAGGTGCCCGGGTCCGCGGCCGCGCAGCACGGCGCGCACTCGCGCATCGTCGCGTCGACGCACGCGGGCATGGAGACGGCGTCGATGTTGTTGATGTCCATGCCGCAGCCGGGGATCAGGAACTCCCAGCAGGCGG
>JAEDMN010000106.1 GCA_016302985.1 Kiritimatiellia bacterium
TCGGATGGGTCGTCACACCCGCGGGACGGCTGCCGCCGCACGACGCGAGCGTGAAACGCCAGCGCTGGCGGTCGTGCGCCATCTCGGCGGGCACGTTGACGTGGAACCAGTAGTTCGAATGGGCGTTGGCCCCGCAGTAGAGCACGCGCCGCACGTCGTGCAGGTTGCCGTCCGCCGCATAGAGGTGCTTCAGGCCGGTGCTCTCCTGCACGTAGTCGGAGTAGCCGCCGTCCGCCTTGCCGACCTGGAAGCCCCCGCCGAGCATGACGGCGTCCGCGCGGAGCGCGCCCTCGCCCGTGCCGACGCGCGCGAGGACGGCCGTGTTCGTGCCGGCCTGCAGGGCCTCGGCGGGGACGAACCACTGGCTCCACCGGCCCCCGCGGACGGGCTTGCGGCCCAGGATCTTCCCGTTCAGCGTGAGCTCGAGCATGCCGGACGCGGAGCCGGGCAGGGACTTCCAACGGAAGAGCTGCGCGCGGCGCGTCTCGTAGTTGTCGACGAGCGGGAAGCGGAGCGTCAGCGGCTGGCCGCGCGAGACGCCCTCCTGGATCGGCCAAGCCCCGGCGTCCACGTCCACGCCGCCGGCCGGCGCCGTCCCGCGGAACTCGTCCGCCCGGCCGTCGACGACGCCCACGCGCCAGAGGTCCGTGCGCGGCCAGCCCAGCGCCTGGTAGATTTCGGCCGTGGAGAGCGCGCGGTCCCACACCGCGAACTGCTGGATGCTGCCGCGGAACGCCTTGACGCAGTTGTCGTTTGCGCCCATCGGGTAGACGCGCGGACCGCTGGAGACCTCCTCGGCGCCCAGGTACAGAACGTTGTTCGGCGAGAGGTTGAGCTTCGGCTCGAGCATCAGGGTCTTGACCAGCGTGCCGAGCTGCCGGTCGCCGTCCATGCCCGTCAGCTCGTCGCCGTCGCGCATGAGCGCGACCGTGAGACGCTGGCCGTCGGCCACGACGGCCAGGTCGAACCAGCCGTTCGTGATGGTCATGCCTTCGATGACGAGGTTCTGGCCCGACGAGTAGGCCGCGAGCTTGCGCGTGTGCGCGTCCGAGCCGGAGAAGCCCATCATGAAGCCCCGTCCGCCGCCATGGCCGAACTTCACGAGCCACTGCGTGCCGTTCGCGGGCGCGGAGGCCAGGTCGGGCTTCGCGCGGAGGACGAAGCTCCAGCGGTTGGTCATGCCGTTGAGCGTGCCGGGCAGGGAGATCGTGGAGGCGTGGACGACGCCCGTGCCCTTCGCCGCGTCCAGGATCTTGACCGTCTGCGGGAAGTAGAGCGTGTCCATCCAGCGGCCGACGCCGCGGCCGGGCATGCGGACGAACTCGTTCGTGAAGACGGGGAGCGCCCCGTCCACGCCGTACGTCCGCTCGTCGAAGGACGTGCGGCGCAGCGCGTCGCGCACTTCGCCGAAGTTCGTGCCGCGATTGAGGACGCCGTCGCCGTTGGCGTCCGCCGCGAGGCCGCGCATCCAGAACTTCGCGTCCGCGAAGACGTCGTCCGAGACGGCGGACGGGTCGACCGCTGCGCTGGCCAGCGCCGTTGGCGCGTCCGTGCGGCCGCCGGGGAAGAAGCGGGTGTAGCCGTTGGTGATCGCGTTGCCGAGGAAGTCGCCGGAGACGGCGTCCCGCATGCCCGCCTCGCCGTTCACGACGCAGGGCGTCAGCTGGCGGACCGCCGTGCCGTGCTCCCTGACCTCCGCGCCGTAGAGCTCGGCCTGCATGGTCAGGACGTAGCGGTTCGCCGTGTCCTTGCCCGAGAGGATCGGCAGCGTGAGCCGGCCCGTCGCGACGGTGCGGCTGGCGGCGGGAACGGCCGAGGCGATCGAGCGCGTGTAGACGGTACGGCCCTCGACCGCGATGGAATAGAGATCGTTCGGGACGTCGAGCGTGATCGTCGTGAGCTTCTGAAGCGGGTTGACGCCGGTGCCCGTCCAGCTGCCGATGTGGTCCTTCGCGGACCAGGCCCACTGGCCGCTGCCGTTGATGTAGGCGGCCTGGACGAAGCTGTTCGTCCAGTCGTTCACGCCGAACACGCGCTGCTGCACGACATCCAGGCAGCGCGGCACGAGGTCCACGCGGACGGACAGGCGGTTGCCCACGAGGATGCCCGTCTCGATGGCCTGGCGCCCGTCGGAGCGGATGTACGCGCAGGGATAGGTGCCGCCGGCGGAGAGGACGAAGAAGCGGACCGCCTTCGCGCCAATCGCCCCGGGCGGCAGCGGGCAGCCGGCCGTCGTCTCGCCGGCCGACAGCGGCCTCACGAATTCGTTGTGCGCCCAGGCGCCGAAGGTCTCGCCCTTGTCCGAATCGTCCCACGCGCACCAGATCTCCCGCGGCACGGCGGAGGCGCTGAAGGAGAGGCGCGCGCCGCCCGCGCTCGCGGACGTCACCGTCAGCTTCGCGAGCTCGGCCGCCACGTCGACCGCGTCGCTGGAATCGGACGCCGCGACGGCCGGGGCGGGTGCGCCCGCCCAGAACGGCTCCGCGAGCGCATTCTCGTGGAAGGCGCCGCCCACGGTGTCCCGCAGGCCCGCGATGCCGCCGTGCAGCGCGGGCACGAGGTTCCGCCGCAGCACGCCGTCCGCGTAGCACGAAAGGGAGTAGAGGCGCGCCGCGCCGTACTTGTCGACGTTGAAGTCGGTCGCGAAGATCAGCAGGGGCGCCGTCGCGGCCCGCGTGCCGGGGGAAGTCGAATTGGAGGCCTTCATGCCCTTGTCGAAGACGGTTGCGCCGTTCTTCACGAACGTGACGCGGTCGCCCTTGGCGTCCAGCGTGATCGTCGCGCGGCTCGTGTCGGCGATGAACTTCGTGTTGTCGAGCGGGGTCCAGTTGCCGGCGTCCGAATAGCTCCAGGAGAGTCCCGTCGAGCCGTTGATGTAGTGGTGGACCTTGAGGCCCTGGTTCACGCCGAAGAGGCGCTGCTGGACCGTCGTGACGTCCTCCCACTGGTAGTCGGCGACGATCTTGCTCTTCTGGTCGGGATAGAAGTCGGTGACGACGACCTGCCGTCCGGTCGAGCGCAGATAGCCCGGCGCGGCCGAGGCGGGCACGAGGAAGAACTTCGCCCA
The DNA here is from genome assembly GCA_016302985.1 of Kiritimatiellia bacterium. Taxonomy (GTDB): domain Bacteria; phylum Verrucomicrobiota; class Kiritimatiellia; order RFP12; family UBA1067; genus RUG572. The sequence continues at coordinate 3,068 of JAEDMN010000106.1, forward strand.
CGCGGCGTTCGCCACCTCCGGCGGCAGCCCCACGCGGCACGTCGTCGCGTCCGCGCCCGCGCCGCAGTCCTGCGCGAACTCGGCCCGGCTCCAGGACGCGTAGGACCCGCCGGCGTCGGACGCGCCCCAGGCGACGACCACGTTGCGGTCCGCGTCGCCGGCGTCGAACGCCAGCTCGGCCACGACCTTGTTCCCCGCATCGCGGTACATGCGCTCCACGGTGAGCGCCTGCGTCCCCAGGACGCCCGCCACCGCGCCAACCAGCATCAGACACCTCATCTCGACCTCCCCTTTACGAACTCCGAGTCAGCCCTCTTGCGTCAAAACCAGACCGAGAAGCGGACCGTGCCATCGGCGAACGGCTCGTCGCCCGCGCTCTGGTAGTCGCAGGCCTTCGCGCGGATCGCCGGCGCGCCGGGCTTCGTCAGCTCGACGTCCCACGCGCCCCAGACGCCGTCGCCCGTGGACGGCGTCAGCTTCACCGAATAGCCCTGGCCGCGCACCGTCGCGAGGTCCGTCAGTTCGTTGAGCGACGCGCCCGTGCGGCGGCTCTTCGCGAGCAGCAGCGGGCCCCACATGACGGTCGCCGCCGGCGTTGCGCGGTACGAATCGGAGATCGCGTTCTTCCACGCCCTGTAGTTGTGCAGATAGCGCGTGTAGTGCCAGCCCTTCTTCTCGGCCGTCACCGTGTCGGGACCGTCCAGCAGGCGCGGGTTCATGTCGAACGTGAGCGTGTACGCGTCGCCGGCGCGGGCGACATCCAGCTTCGGGCACCAGGCGGGCCTGCGGAACTCGACCTTCGCGTCCGTCCTGCCGGACACCTTCACCGTGACGACGTTGCCCACGGGGTAGTTGCCGGCGATCTCGAACGTCGCGCCGTCGAGCGTCACCGTCGCGTCCTGGTAGAAGTTGACGTGGTAGACGCCCGCGCGGTCGACCGTCACCGAGCCCTCCGCCATGTCCATGAACGCGCGCGGCACGTTGTTCACGCAACAGTGGTTCCAGGCGTAGCCGCACTGGCGGTCGTGGTTGTGGCACATCGCCCCGCGGATCGCAAACGCGCCCCAGGTGCCGTCGCGGTAGACGCCCGCGAGAAAGGCGTTGAAGTAGGCGGGTTCGATCGCGTCGCAGTACGTCTTGTCGCCCGTCATGAGGTAGAGGTCGAGGTTGAGGCGGATCCAGTGGATCGTGTCGCAGACCTCCGTGCAGGCGTTCGGCTGGGAGGCCGCGCCGTAGAACTGGTCCACGTATCCGACGTCGCCGAGCACGTTGAGCTCGGTGCGCAGGACGTTGTCGCGCAGCTTCTTCACCGTTTCCAGCGACCGCTCGTCGCCCGTCATGCGCGCGTACTCGAGCAGGCCGGACCAGCAGCTCATCATCTCGTAGCTCTTGCCCCAGGCCTGCGGGTTCGGGTACCAGGTGTAGAGGGCGTCCGCGCGGTCCGCGTTGCGGTAGAAGTTCGGGCAGCGGCCGTCGGCGCGGTCCCAGTCCGGCAGCATCTCCTGCGCGTAGTCGAGGTAGGCCTTCTTCCCGGTCTCGGCGTAGAGCATGAGGAGCGGCTTGAGGACGGACATGGACGGCAGGCCGACCTTCTCGGGCTGGCCGGTCTCGATGAGCGGCAGCTTCAGCCGGTGCATCATGTCGATCCACTGGTCCATCTGGCGCTCGACGGAGGCGAGAATCGCCTTGTCGCCGGTGGTCTTGTAGGCCATGAGCATCGCCCAGATCGCGTACTTGCGGTTCCAGAGGTTCCAGACGGTGTTCCAGCCGTGGACGTGGCCCATCGCCTTCTTCGCGTCCTCGGGGATCCAGACGTTCTCCTTGTCCGCGTAGCTGCCGAGATAGCCGTCCGCGTCCTGGTAGGCCATGAGGCGGTGGCATTCGTCGGCCACGAACTTCGTGAGCGCGGGGTCCTGCAGGTAGTCCGCGACGCGCGCCGTGCCGAGCATCAGCTTGCCCCAGAACTCGCCGCGCCAGATTCCGCCCATCTTCTTCCCCGGGATGACGACCCGCTCGTCGTCGTCGCGGTCGCGGAACGCGCCGCGCGCCTCGCCGAAGACGTCCTTCTGCGCGGTTTCGGAAAGCATGCGCGCCTGGAAGAAACGGTTCATCTTCACCGCCGGCGCACCCCTGAGGCGCACGTCCTTCAGCGCAGGTCCGCGCATGGCGTCCGGCCGCGCGAACGGCACCGAACCAAAGAGCGATCCCGCCACCAGCACCGCGCACGCGGTCGCCGAAACTCTAAAGCCAAGATTCATCCAGACACCCCATTGAGCGATTCAACGGCGCTATCTTATCACAGACGGCGCCGATTGGCAAATTTCCGAAAACTACAGGCGCGCCCCCGGGCAGGAACCGCTTGCGCGGCGTCAGAGCCATGAAGCGAGGATCCTCCGGCTGGCGAGGGCGGGGCCGAGTTCCGCGGGCTTGCCCTCGGCCTCGACGATCCACCACTTCTGCGTCCTCTCGGTCTTCATGTACGCGATGACGTCGGCCCACGGCACGCAGGCGCCGCCGTCCGTCGGCGGCACGCCGAAGGTGCCGTCCACGGTCGGGACGTTCTCCTTCGCGTGGATGGAATGGTGGCGTTCCGGATACTTCCGCAGCAGCGCGACGACGTCCGTGCCCGTGTTGAACGTGTTCGACGTGTCGACCTGCTGCTGCAGGAGCGGCGAGGCGTCCTGGAACATCAGGTCCCAGGCCGGCACGCCGTCGTACTTCGTCTTGAAGTGGTGGTAGGTCGTGTGGATGCCGACCTTGATGCCGTAGGAAGCGGCCGCCTCCGCGGCGAGGCCCATGTCGTGGCCGAAGCGGACGTACTCGGCGGCCGAGTTCCTCTGCGCGTGTGGCGTGACGACGCTCTCGAGCCCCGCCTCCGCGCAGAAGTCCAGGGTCCGCTTCAGGCCGTCGCCGACGAGGTCGACATTGCCGTTCACGTGCGTGCCGGCGCCGCGCAGGCCCGCGTCCTTCAGCAGCTTCGCGATGTCCTTCGCGGCGCGTCCGCCGTAGCCGGCGAACTCGACGCCGTCGTATCCGCCCGCCTTGAGTTCGGCGAGGATCCGCTCCGGCGCGTCCCAGAAGATCTTGTGGATGGAATAGAGCTGCAGCGCGATCGGCACGGCGCCCTGCCCAAACGGACAGCGGCAGCCGGCCGCCAGCGCGGCGGCGGAAAGTCCCATGCCCTGAAGAAAAGACCGACGTGTGCTTCTCATTGTCTTCATTCCTTGTCTTTATTCCTTCCGAAATCCCGCCACCGAGGCCCTCAACGTCCCATCTCGAACACGAGCTCGCCGCCCTTCACCACGTCGGCGTGCTTCAGGATGAAGCCGTCGAGCGGCCTCCCGTTCAGCGTCACGGACTTCACGTAGAGGTTCTCCTTCGAGAAGTTCCTCGCGACGACGGTGAACGTCTTTCCGCCGCCCACGTCCAGAACGGCCTTCGGCAACTGGGGCGCACCGAGCACGTAGTCGCCGCCGCACGGATTGAACGGATAGAAGCCGAGCGCGGAGAAGATGTACCACGCGCTCATCTGGCCGCAGTCGTCGTTGCCGCAGAGTCCGGTCGGACCGGGGAAGTAGAAGCGGTCGAAGACGTCGCGGATGCGTCGGGCGGCCTTGCGCGGTTCGCCCACATAGGAGTAGAAGTAGATGACGTGGTGGCTCGGCTCGTTGCCGTGGACGTACTGTCCGATCAGGCCCGTGATGTCGCAGTTCTGCCCGTTCGAGGTGTCCGGCAGCGTGTCGGGGCTCGTGAACAGCGAGTCGAGGCGCTTTGTGAATTCGGCCTTCCCGCCCATCGCCGCGACCAGTCCCTCCGGATCCTGCAGCACGTGCCACGTGTACTGGAACGCGTTGCCCTCGGTGAAGTCGTTGTCGCGGTCGTTGCCGTGGCCGAAGGCATAGGGGTCGAACGGCGTGCGCCACGTCCCCTTGGTCGTCTTGCCGCGGCCGAACTTGATCGACGGGTCGAAGACGTTCTTCCAGTACGCGGCGCGCTTCGCGAAGAACGCGGCGCCGTCCGCCTTGCCGAGCGCCTGCGCGAAGACGGACGCGCACCAGTCGTCGTAGGAGCACTCCATCGTGCGGGAGACGGACTCGCCGCGGATGACGTCGCACGGGTAGTAGCCGTATCTGTCGTAGAGGTCCCAGTTCTCCTTGGGGTTGTCCGGATGCTTCACGGTGAGCGTGTTCGTGACCGCCGTGTAGGCGCGTTCCGCGTCAAAGCCGCGGAAGCCCTTGAGGTAGGCATCCACGATCACGGGGATCGCGTGGTTGCCGATCATGCAGTCCACGTTCTTGCCGCCATAGCTCAGCACCGGCAGGCGGCCCTCGGCCTCGAAGTGGGCGAGCAGCGTGTTGACGACGGGCGTCACGATTTCGGGCGTCACGACCGTGTAGAGCGGATGCGCGGCGCGGAAGGTGTCCCACAGCGAGAGCGTCGTGAAATAGCGTCCGTCGCGCGAGACGCGCGTCTTCCCGTCGCCGGCCACATAGCGGCCATCGGCGTCCGCCCAGTCGTTCGGCTGCGAATAGAGGTGGTAGAAGCCCGTGTACCAGTTCTTCTTCAGCAGGTCGTCGCCTTCGACGACCGCGCGGGCGAAGAGCGCGTTCCAGGAATCGCGGGCGGCGGTGCGGACCGCGTCGAGATCCCAGCTCCAGGCGGGAATCTCGGCGGCGAGGTTCGCAGCGGCGCCTTCGGCCCCGGTCATGGAGAGCCCGGCCTTGAGGCAGGTCTGCTCACCCGGGGCGACGTCGAACGTGAGGACGTAGCGCGGCGCCTCGTCGCGCTTCGCCTTCGGCAGCTCCTCGAGCGCGGACCATTTCCGGTCGAAGGCGAAGTCGAACGCGAGGCGGCGGGGACGGATCCAGCCGCGGCGCATGTAGGAGCCGGCGATGCGGTTGCCGGGCAGCACCTTCACGTCCGCGCCGTAGGTGGACGGGCAGTTCTGCCCGAACGGCAGGTTGACGAGCACCTTCGCCTGTCCGCCCTTCCGCCAGGTGAAGCGGTAGACCGCCGCGCGCTTCGCCGCGGCGACCTCGACCTCGACGCCGTCCTCGGGCTGCACGACGCGGTAGTACCCGGGCCGGCCGCGTTCGGACTTCTTGTCGATCGGACGCGCCCAGGGCAGCTTGCCGAGTTCGCCGGTGAACGGCAGGACCGAGACGTCGCCGTAGTCCGCGCAGCCCGTGCCCGAGAGGTGCGTGAGCGAATAGCCGTACACGTGCGCGTCCCTGAACTGGTACCCCGAGCAGTACGCCCAGTCGCCCTGTCCCGTGTCCGGCCCGGCCTGCACCATGCCGAACGGCACGCAGGCCGCGGGATGCGTGTGGCCCACGCTGCCAGTCCCCGTGAAGACGTCCACATGGCGCGACAGGTCCTCCGCGACGATGCCCGACGTCAGGGCGACGACGGCTCCCAGCAATTCAAGTCTCATGTCCACTTCCCCGTTTCCGACTGCAGATTCAGTCCGGTTCCAGTATAGCAGAATTTGCCGCGCGCTGCCGCGCGTGCGCCTTGTGCGCATTTTGACCATCTGCTATACTACGTCCCCAGTTGTCAGGAGGAATGCGGAAATGCAGAAATTCATCTTCATCATGGTTCTCGTGCTGGGACTCGCAGGCACGGTGGTCTTCTACCAGAAGCACCAGAAGGAGCAGCGGCGCCTGGCCGAAATCGCCCGCCAGCAGGAAATCGAGCGTGCGAAGCAGGCGAAGGCCGAGGCCGAACGGATCGAGCGCGAGCATCAGGAGGCCATCCAGAAGCACAACGAGGAAATCCGCCGCATCAACGCGGAGAACAGGGCGAAGCGCGAGGCGGAGCGCCAGGCCGAGAAGGCCCGCAAGGAGCAGGAGAAGAAGGAGGCCGAGGCGAAGGCCGCGTCCGCGCGCCGCGAGACGTGCGGAGCGATCCTGGCCAAGCTGGATGGCGCGGAGCTCCGTCCCTGGCACACCGCCCCCGACGCGGACCGGCCCGAGCGCGTGAAGACGGAGGGCACGTTCCACTGCCTGCTGCCGGACGGCGAAGGCGGCCATATGCTGCTGGAGCAGAAGGTCGACTTCGGCCGCACGGTCAAAGCGACCCGCATCGACTCACAGAAGGAGAACGAGGCCTTCGAGCCGGAATCCTTCAACCGGACCGTCGCCCTCTTCCCGAACCTGCTGATCAGCGGCGACCGGGTCTACTTCCGCCCCGTCCACGCCGGGGAGGACAACTGCCGCGTGCCGAACCCCGGCGAGGCCTTCAATCCCGCCGAACACGACTTCGGCATGGCCTACGACCTCGTCAAGGAAACGCGCGTGAAGACCTCCGCCTTCGTCTACGACGTCTTCTTCAACCCCTTCGGCAACGAGCAGGACGCGGTCCTCGTCGCCACCGTGCCCTTCGACGAGAAGGTCACGTTCGAGACCTTCCTCAGCAAGGTCGGCGCGTGGGCCAAGCGCAACAAGGCCGCGCTCGAGAAGGCCCGGAAGAAAGCGCAGAAGAAGGCGCCCCCGCAGAAGGTCTGGAAGCCGTCCTATGTGTTCACGGACAAGACGGTGGTCAAGAAGCGGCTTGACGGCGTGACGGAGGTCCCCCGCGCGTACCTGTCCAAGAGCAACAAGCACCGCTACCATCCCCTGTCGCGCGAGTACGCGAACGAAGTCAAGAAGGAAGAGAACGCCAAGGCGAAGTGGCAGGTTCTTTACGACAAGGCCCTGGCCGACGAAGAGAAGGCAAAGGCCCTGAAGGCGGGCGCCCCCGAGAAGCAGGCCGCCCAGGGCAGCACGGGCAACGCGGTCCTCGACGCCGGCACGGTCGTCTACCGGCTCCACGTCGACGCGCCGGCGAAATAGCCCGCGCGCCGGCGGTCACCGGATCCTGAAATCGTGGAAGCGGTTGCGTCCTTCGCAACCGATGATCCCGGCCTGGAAGCTTTCCGGCAGCCGGTCGTTCGCGAATCCCAGCACGTGTCCGCCGCAGGAGACCGTCATCTCCTTCTGTCCGCGGTGTGTCCGCACGACCTTCACCTCGAGGCGGTACGGCGTGTTCGGGGCGAACGGCGCGTTCAGAAAGGCGGCCCTGTACCAGGCCGGCTTCCCGTCCTTCAGGAAATGGTGCCAGACGTTGAGCCCCTGGTCATAGAGCACAACCTCCCAATGTTCGCCGAACTGCGGCGTGCCGTCCGGCGCCTTGTCCAGCGATTCGGCGAGGACGATCAGCGGCGCCATGCGGTGGTCGAACTGCATCGAGGAGGAAACCGTCGCGCCAAGCCCCGTCCTCGTCTTGTGCACCATCGCCGAATAGACGTCCGACGCATGTTCATTGAAGATCACGGGGCCCGGCAGGCTGGGGCAGGCGTTCTCAATGCCGTCCGACTTCTGCACGAATCCACGGCAATAGCTCCACCGCGGACTCTTCACGACAGTCCACTCGTTCGTGTTCCAGGCCCCGGGCGCGAAGGACACGTCGACCTCCGCCGCCGGGGAGCCCAGGAAAAGTCCTCCGGCGAGCGTCCATGCGAAAAAACGTTTCATGCCGACATTATAGCAGAACGGCACATGCCGGGTCCTGCCCAAGCCCTCAGACGAACCCGGCCTCGATCGTGAGGACGACTCGTTCGCCGGATTCAAGCGCGCCTGCGACCTACTTAAAGCAAGGTCCCCGCCACGCGGGGACCTCGTTCATTGGTGCGACTGACTGGGATCGAACCAGCAACCTTCGGCTTCGGAGGCCAACGCTCTATCCAATTGAGCTACAGTCGCATGACCTTCTATTTTAGGAATCAGGCCGGCTCATCGGCGAGCGCACGCGCGCAGCGGAACAAGCGAGCCGACGAGAACCTTAGAAGTAGCAGTTGAAGATCGG
>JAEDMN010000353.1 GCA_016302985.1 Kiritimatiellia bacterium
TCATAGGGCTCCATTGAACGGCGACAAGTATACAGGATTTTGAGTAATGCGTCACTGATGACCGTCACCGTTCTGTAGGGGGTGAGAAGACAACCTCTTCCTGCTCATCCGCTGAAGGGGGCCAGGCGGGAATTTGTGGTATAATGTCCGGCCTTTGACATGAAGACCGACACCACAGCCACGGCGCGGCGGTTCGCGCGCCACTTCGCCACCTATCCGGACGAGGCCGTCGTCCAGCGCCAGACGGCCGATGCGCTCGTGGAGGCCCTGCGCGCGGAAGCCGCCCGCCCGTCCTTCCCGCGTGTCGTCGAGCTGGGCTGTGGGACGGGCTTCCTCACGCGGGCGTTCCTGCGGACGTTTGCCTGCGACGCGCTGTTGCTCGTGGATCTTGTCGAGACATGTGCGGACTTCTTTGCGGATCTGCCGCAGGCGACGTTCCGGCGCGCGGACCTGGATGCGCTGGAGGCTCTGCCGCCCGCCGACCTTGTCCTTTCCGCGTCCTGCCTCCAGTGGCTGCGCGACCCGGCGCGGCTCTTCCGCGTGGTCGCCGCCGCGCTGCCGAAGGGCGGGCTCTTCGCCGCCGCGACCTTCTCGGCGGGCAACCTCGTCGAGTTGGAGCGATGCGGCGGACAGCCACTCGCGTGCCCGACGGACGCACGCTGGCGGGCGATGCTGGAGGCGGGCGGGTTCGCGATGCGGCGTTTCGAGGCCCGGTCGGTGCGCCTCTCCTTCCCGTCGGCGCTCGACGCGCTGCGGCACCTCAAGCGGACGGGCGTGCTGACGCCCGCGCTGGGCGGGTATCGGGAGACGCGGCGCTTCCTCGCGCGCTACGAGGCGCTGCGGGATGCGCAGGGCGTGCCGCTCACCTACACGCCGGTCTTCTGGGTCGCCGCGAGGGCGTAGTCACGACAGACGAGGGAGGGATAGAGGTCGTCGCGGCGGTCGGAACGGAGGGGGAAGGCGGCGCGGACCTCCCGGACGCGCCGGGGGTCGAGGTCGCAGAGGATGAGTTCGTCCGGCGTGGGGGGCGTGAGGCGCCGCCCCGTCGGGTCGAAGACGACCGAGCTGGGGGCGTAGGCGATGCCGCCGCCCGAGCCGGCGCGGTTGACGCCAACGAGGTAGCACTGCGTTTCAAGGGCGCGGGCGCGGAGAAGGGTGTACCAGTTCTCGATGCGGTCCGCCGGCCAGTTCCCGATGACGAGGAGGACGTCGGCGGTGCGCGCGGCGATCTGGAAGACCTCGGGGAAGCGGAGGTCGTAGCAGATGAGACCGCCGAGCGTGAAGCCCTCGAACGCGGTCGTGAAGAGGTCCGCGCCGCGCGAATAGGCGCGCGTCTCGCCGCCGAAGGAGTAGGAGTGGAGCTTCGCGTAGTCGAGAAGGACGGTGCCGTTGCGGACGACGACGAGGCGGTTCTGCGGGGCGTCCGGTTCGGCGGCGCGGATGCAGCCGAAGGCGAGGCCGAGGGGGAGGCGGCGGGAGAGGGCGCGGAAGAAGTCGAGCTGCGGGGCGGCGCCGGGCACGTCGGCGAAGGCGCGCGGGCGGGGCGTGAAGCCCGTGAGCGTGAATTCGGGGAAGACGACGAGCGCGGCCCCGGCCCGTGCGGCGTCCTCGGCGAGGCGCGCACAGGCGCGCATGTTCGCGGCGGGGTCTTCCCAGGCGGTCTCCTGTTGCGTCAAGGCGATTTTCATGAGGGCGCACATTATACCATACCTGATTTCCAGAAGGTGCCCATGGTCATGCCGAACCGCCTCTTGAAGAGGACCTTGAGGTAGGTGGTGTTGGGATAGCCACACGCGAGCGAGACGTTGCGGATGGAGCGCGTCGTCGTGGAGAGCATCTTCTTGACCGCGTCGAGCTTGGTGCGCGTGTCCCAGGTAGCCATGAGGGCGCAGGGCTTTGGAAGCGAATTCCATTGAACCGGATTCCCGTACTGTGCTACAACCCGAGTTTGCCAGTTGAATAGCTGACTGCACTACATCGTTTTCCCTCATAATCCGCCGGACTGTTGCGTCCGACGTTTTCGAATTTTCAACTGGCAAACTCGGGACGAAATCGCACGGGGTCATCCGCGCACGTTGAATATTTTTGATACAATACCGTTTGAACACCTTATTAACCTCAACGAAAGGACCATGAAGATGAGCAGGCTACTGTTGGCGGCTGCGGTTGCGGCGGTTGCATTTGCCGCACAGGCGGCGGACATTTACGTGTCCCTCTCCACCGGCAAGAACAAGAATGCGGGCACGAAGGAGGCTCCGCTCAAGAACCTGTG
>JAEDMN010000004.1 GCA_016302985.1 Kiritimatiellia bacterium
GAGTGCATGTACTTGCCCCAGAACTCGGTCTGCCACCAGCCGTGGCGCTCGGTCTTCTCCAGGAACGGCGCGGTGATGTAGTCGATGTCCGTGCCGACGACGTGGTTCTGGATCATCCTGTCGAGCTTCTCGCCGACGATGCCCTTCAGCGTCACGTTGCCGATGCCCGCGAGGGAGCTCGGTGCAGCCGCGTGGAGGGCGAAGCCCGTCGTGAGCGCGGCTAGGGAAAGGATGCTCTTCTTCATTTCATTTCCTTTTCGTTTTCGGATTTAAAATCCCGGACTCCGGTCCTCGACCTTCGACGTCCACCCCGTCACTTCATGTACTTGTCCGCGAAGTCCATGTAGTGGTTCCAGTCGAAGGGCAGCAGCTTGTGCCTGCCCTCGCGGATGTGGTAGCCCATCCGCTCGGGGCAGCCGTAGGCCTCCCAGAGGTCGTGTGCGCCGCGCCGAACGCGGCATGCAGGTGCATCGTCCTCATTCCCTCTCCCATTTGACGCCTGCCAGGCGCAGCGCGAACCGGCGGATACCGTTGAAACGCGTGTTCGTCTTCGACCAGTCGCGGTCGTCGCGGCAGTTGCGCAGGTAGCTGGCCACCGCCAGCACGCGCCCGTTCCGGTCGATCACGGGGCTGCCGCTGTTGCCCGCCGTGAACGTCGCGTCGACCTCGATTTCCGTGGGGCCGACGCCCACGACGCGGCCGTTGAGCTCGGTGATCACGCCGCGGCCGTCGCTGTTCCCCAGCACGGTCACGCGCTCGCCCACGTCCGGCAGCCCCGGACGGACCTCGAGCGCCGGACGGTTGCCGTCCAGCGGGAAACGCGCCAGGTCGCGCCCGACCGCGAATTCGCAGGGGCCCAGCGCCAGCGTCGTGCCGTCGAGCATCGTCGCCCGCACGGGGTTCTGCCCGCGCACGAGGTGCGCGTTCGTCAGCAGCCAGATCCGCCCCCCCTCCCGCATGACGAAGCCCGTGCCGGCCTTGCCGCCGGCGACGATCACCGCCAGCTTCGCCTTCGCCGCGGAGAAGGCGTCGTGCCGCTTGCTGCGGAAGGCCCCGCGGGCCACCCGCTCGCCGGCCGCGCGCGCGTCGGGCCAGCGCATGCTGAACCGCGCGAAGACATTGGAGATGGAGTGTTGGAAGCTGACGCCGAAAGACGGACCCGGACCGCCCGCAACGACGCAGGCGGACAGCAGGACGAGGAGGAGGATGGAGACACGCTTCAAGTCTTCGAATTATACCATACCCGCGCGCGGGCGTGCAATGTCGGCCCCTGCCGGGGCGAAGACGGCCCGGTGGACGGCCTTGTCGGCATACGGGTCCGCCGGGTCGGCGAGCTCCCCGGCCGTGTAGCCGGTCCGCACGCGCAGCAGCGCGACGGTGCGCGCCGCCGCGTCCACCCGGAAGTCGAGCCGGAACATCCGCAGGGACATCGTGCCGGTGTCCTCGCCCGTGCGCGCGATGCGCTTGCGCGACGCGTCGAACGGTTCGCCGGCGAGCTGCATGCGCGCCGTCGCCACCAGGTCCGGACCACCCGCCGCGAGCACGGCCGCCGCGGTTTCCGCGAACGCCGGCAGGATCTCCACCCGCCAGACCTCCTGGGACGAGACCCAGCCGGCGCGGGCCTCCGGGAAGGCGTCGGCCGCGGGGATGTAGGGCTTGATGTCCAGAACCGGCGTGCCGTCCAGCAGGTCCGCCTCCTCCACCTCGACGACGCGTCCATGGACGCCGACGAGGCGCACGCAGGAAAGCCCGATGGGATTGGGGCGATAGGGCGCGCGGGAGGCGAAGACGCCCACCCGGGACACCCCGGGCGCCGTGACGGGCGGATGCGCCGTCGGACGCCACCCGCCCCCGTTCCGGTCGAAGACGAAGACCAGCCAGATGCGCTCGAAGCCGTCCAGGTCGCGCAGCGCCGTCTCGAAGTTGCGCCCCGGCGCCAGCTCGATCCGTCCGGGGTTCCCGGAGAACACGCCCTGTCGCGGCGCCTCGTACTTGCGCGCGGCGCCGCCCCGGAAGATGCCGATGGGCTCGAAATTCACGTGTCTACTCCGAGAAAAAACGAAAACCACCGCGTCGGCGGTGGTTTTGAGTGGTGGCGAGAAAGGGATTCGAACCCCTAACCAACGGATTATGATTCCGATGCTCTACCATTGAGCTATCTCGCCGAACGAAGTCAGAGTTTATCAAAACCCGAGACGCCGTGCAACAGCAAAATGAACGAAAGCTTCTTCCGCCCCGCGGATGCCGGTTGGCGCGGAATCAGGGCCAGAAGACCTTGGCCGCGGCCGAGAGCGCGCGGGTCTTCGGCAGCAGGTCGAAACGGGCCTTCATCTCCGCGACCGAGTCGCCGCCGAGCTTCTCGGCCAGCGCGTCGGCGAGCACCAGGCAGACCGCGGACTCCACGACCACGACGGCGCGGGGCACGGGGCAGACGTCGCTGCGCTCGTAGGTCGTGCCGCACGGTTCGCCCGTCGCGAGGTCGACCGTGGGCTGGGACTTGATCGTCGTCGGAATCGGCTTCATCGCCGCGCGCACGACCAGCGTCCCGCCGTCCGTGATGCCGCCCGTGACACCGCCCATGCGACCGCGGGTCTCGGTGCCCTTCATGCCGGCGAGTGCGAAGCCGTCGCCGATTTCGACGCCCTTGATCGCGGGGATGGACATCACGGCCGCGGCGAGGCGTCCGTCCAGCTTGCGGTCGGCGGAGACATGCGAGCCGAGGCCGACGGGCACGCCGGAGACGGAGACCTCGATGACGCCGCCCAGCGTCTCGCCGTCCGCGCGGGCCTGCTCCACGAGGTCGACGGCATCGGAGCCGTCGGCCGCGCAGGGACGGCCGCCCAGGGAGACGAGCCGGCCTTCGACCGCGATGCCGAACGCCTTCAGCAGGGCGCGGCAGCAGGCGCCGGCCGCGACGCGGCTGGCCGTTTCGCGGGCGGAGGCACGCTCGAGCGAGGGGCGGATGTCGTCGTAGCCGTACTTGACGACGGCGGCGAAGTCGGCGTGGCCCGGCCGCGGCGCGGTGTAGGCGGGGACCTCGCGTCCCTTCCAGGCCGCGTGGTTCGCATTGGCGATGGTCATCGCCACGGGCGCGCCCGTGGTGACGCCGGCCAGGACGCCGGAGGTGATCGCCGCGCGGTCGGTCTCGATCGCCATGCGGCGGCCGGCGCCGAGCGGCAGCTGGCGCCGCGCCAGGTCGGCGCGGACGAGGTTCTCGTCCAGGGGAAGTCCGGCCGGGAGGCCTTCGACGACCACGGTCAGCTGCGGGCCATGCGATTCGCCGGCGGAAACGTAACGTATCATTTCGACTCCTGCATCTTGTCGTCGTCCTCGGGACGGGCCGGTGAGACGGCCTCGAGGGTCTCGAGTTCGGGGAAATCGGGGCTTTTCACGTCCGCCTTCGCGTACAGCGCGCGGAAGAGCCGGCGGAAGCCCCGGCGGAAGCGTTCGGCCCGAAGGCGGTCCTGGATTGCCTTGCGGGAAGGACGGGGGCCGGACGGCGCGTGCGCGGCAAGGTGCGCCTCGACCTCGTCCGGCGGGACGACGATGGCGTCCTTGACCTCCTTGGCGGTGAACTTGTTGACCAGCACGCCCTCGCGGAAGTCGCGCCGCTTGAGCTCGGCGGGCAACGGCCCCTCCTCGAAGAACTGGTCGGGGGTCAGATTTCGCCCCCTGAGGCGCGCGGCGACCTGCGCGAGGGCCTCCTTCTCGTCGTCGGGCGTGGCGGTGTAGCCGCGCGCGACGGCTTCGGCGAGGAGGACCTCCTTGACGATCCACAGCCGCGCCGCCTGGAGGCGGTAGTGGCGCGCCAGCGCACCCGCGTCGCCCGCGTCCTTGGGCAGGCGCCCGGTCCGCCGGGCGTCCTCGAGCAGCGTGGCGCCCCGCATGGCGAGCTCTCCGACCGAAAGCACGCGGCCGTTCATGGACACCGCGGTGCGCCAGGGCCGGCCGCGCCACAGGTGCAGTCCCGCGACAACCAGCGCCGCGAACCCTGCAAGCGCCAGCGCATGCAGGATTCCGCGCTTCATTGAAACTCCGTGAGCATCCCGTTCGCGACGCCGTGGGCGCGGCGCTCGCCCTCGAGATGGGAGAGGACGACCAGCGCGAACAGCGTCGCGGAACCCGGTCCCTGTCCCGTGACGACGTTCCCGTCCGCCACCACCGGCACATGCTGGACGGGACGCGCCATCTGGGGCGCGCAGGTGGGATAGCAGGTCACATCCTCCTTCTCGAGCACGCCGGCGGCCTCCAGCACCGTGGGCGCCGCGCAGATGGCGCAGACGAGGCGGCCTTCCTCCTTCTGCCGACGGAGACGCGCGTGGAGCGGTTCGCACGCCATCAGATTCTGCGTGCCTTCCCCCCCTCCAGGTAGTATAATGGCGTCGTATTCGCCATCCAGGACATCCGTCAGCAGGGCCTCGGCCTCCATTCGGATGCCGTGCGCGGAAAGGACGGACCGGGCCGGGCCCAGCGCCGCCGTGACGACCTCGACTCCGCCGCGGCGGAGCACGTCGATGATGGAGACCGCCTCGATGTCCTCGAAGCCGTCCGCAAGGGGGACAAGAACCTTTGACATGATGAGGAGAGTATAGCAGAATGATGACCCCCGAGACAATCGCCAAAATCAAGGCGCTGATGGCCGAGGCGTTCATCTACGAGGAGGACCTGGAGGAGAGCTTCATCCTCGGTGGCGGCCCCGGTGGACAGAAGACGAACAAGACCTCGTCCGTCGTCCGGCTGCTCCATCCCCCTTCCGGCCTGCAGGTGCGCTGCGGCGAGAACCGTTCGCGCGAGATCAACCGCTGGCTGGCGCGACGCATGCTCGCGGAACGGCTCCTCGAACGGGAGCAGGGGCGCAAGAGCGCGGAACAGCAGGCCCGCGAGAAGAAGCGGCGCCAGAAACGGCGTCGGTCGCGACGCCAGAAGCAGCGCATGCTGGAGCAGAAGCGCCAGCATGCGGAAATCAAGGCGAACCGGAAGCCCGTGGAGTACTAGGACTCGGTGGGAAGGCCCCACGTGTCGAGCGTCGACTTGATCCAGTCGAAGGACGCCTGGTGCATCTCCTTGGAGGAGCCGGAAAGGACGGGACCGCACGCGATGCGGATGTCCTTGGAGGGATCCACCGTGCCGAAGTCCTTGGCCCAGCCCTTGCCGTCCGGGCGGGTCGGCATGACGTCGGTCTTCACCGCGATCGGCACGACGGGCACGCCCGCCTTCTCCGCGAGCTTCGCGCCGATCGAGCTCCAGCCCTTGCGCGCGAAGACGGGCTGGCGCGTGCCCTGGGAGAAGATGAGCACGGACTCGCCGCGGGCGATGCGCTCGCCGCCGACCTTGAAGAGGGAGAGCAGGTCCTCGCGCGGATTCGTGCGCCCGACGGGGATCAGCCCCATGTGGACCGCGGACCGGTTCATGAACGGCAGGTGGAGCAAGGAGGCCTTCGCCACGGTGTTGAACGGCCCGAAGGTCAGCAGCACGAACGGCAGAATGATGGTCTCGAGCGTGGACATGTGGTTCGCCACGTAGACGACCGGCCCCGGGTATTCCCGCCGCTGCTCCCACCCCATGGCCGACACCTTCGTCCCGAGCGCCTCGGCGGTGCGGACGGACTCGAAGCAGAAATGCGCCCAGAGATCCGTGTCCAGGCGGTGAATGGCCTCGGTGAAGCTGCATTTCGGGAACACGCTGAACACGCTCCAGGCGAACCTGAAGGTCGTCAGCGCCCCCGGTGCGTGCGGCTGCGCGGCCATGCGCTCGGCGGGGGTCTCGTAGCGTCCCGTCCGCAGCAGCTCCTCGCGGAACATCTCCAGCGTCGTCCTCTTCACGGTCTGCATCCCCTCTCGCTATTCCTGGTTCTGGCCCTCGGGCGGGGTCTCGCCCTGCTGCGCGGCCGCGGCGGCCTGGTTCTGCCGCTCCTCGCGCTGGCGCGCCAGCTCCTCCTTGAGCTGCAGCAGCGCCTCGCGCTGCTGTTCGCGCTCCGCCGCGAACTGCTCGCGTTCGGCCGCGACGCGCTCGCGTTCGGCCTTCGCCTGCGCCGTCGCCGCGGCCAGCGCGTCCGCCGCGGCCTTCCGCTCGGCTTCGCGCTGGGCGCGACGCGCGCGCAGCGATCCCGGATGCAGGCCGCCCGGCAACGCGCCCCCGCCCGCCGCCGGCCCGGCGGCGCCCGGCGCCGCCCCGTTCGAACGTCCCTGGGCGAGACGTCCGGGGGCAGGGCTCCTGCGTCCGCCCTTCGCACCCGGCGCCGCGCCGCCCGCGCTGTCGCCCAGCTTGATCGTCGCCTCGACGCCGTTCTGCTCGAGCACGACCGACCATTCCTTGAGGTCCGCGCTCTTGAAGGTCCAGCCGTCGCGCGACTCGCCCTCCTCCAGATAGTAGTTCCCGGCCGGCTGCCGCGAGGAGTCGACGAAGCCGACGGCGATCGTGCCCCCCGGCAGGCGGTTCAGCATGCAGACCCTGACGGAGGAGATGATGCGCTGCTCCTCCTCGGAGGCATTGAACTCGGCGGCCGCCGCCCCCCCCTCCGCGGCAGCCGCGCCGTCGCCGGACGCGCCCTCGCCGGGCCTGTCGGGATCGAAGCTCGCCGGAGGCCGGCCGAAGGGTTGCCGGTCGACGATGGGCTGGTAGCGCGAGAACGGGATCCGCTTCCGCACGGACGTCTCCTCGCCGTCCTCCCCCCCCTCCGCCTCGCCGTTCCCCCCGCCCTCCGCCTCGCTGCCCGCGGACTCCGCCGGGGCGCCCGCCGCGGCCGGATCTTCGGCCTTCGCGGCCTCCACAGCCGGACCCGCGCCCGCGGCGGCAGACGCCTCACCGTCCGCCAGCAGCCGAGCGCACGGCAACGGGAAAGCCGCAAGGGCGAAAAGCAAACAGGCTCTGAAATGGAATGTCATGGTCTTATTCTATCATATTTTCCGCAGGACGAGACACTGGCAGGAGGGCCGGTAGAAGGCCGCCCCGGCCTGTTCGAAACCAGCCCGGCGGGCCTTCTCCAGGAATTCCGCCGCCGAAAGCGTGCGTTCGATCGAGGTGCGGAGGTAGGCGTAGTCGCCGCGGTTCCGCCGCGCGAAGAGCGGGGCCACGCCGCGCAGCCAGAGCGACGTCAGGCGGGCGAGGAGGCGGGACTCCAGCCGGAACAGCTCCAGCACGAGCAGATGGCCGCCCGGCTTCAGGACGCGGGCGCATTCCGCGAGCGCACGGTCCATGTCGGGGAAGTTCCGGAACCCGAAGGCGCAGGTCGCCGCGTCGAACGCCGCGTCCGGCAGATCCAGGGCGAGGGCGTTTCCCTCGCGCAGGCCGATCCGGTCCGCGAGCCCCGCGGCGGCGACCTTGCGGCGGCCGACCTCCAGCATCGCGGGCGTGAGGTCCACGCCGGTCACCCGGGCGGACGGGAACCGCCGGGCCGCGCCGATCGCGAGGTCGGCGGTGCCCGTCGCGAGGTCGAGCACGGACGCGGGGGCGGCGGATGCCGCCAGCAGCGCCAGCGCGCGCTTCCGCCACAGCACGTCGACGCCGCACGTGAGGACGCGGTTGAGGACGTCGTACAGGCCGGCGATGCGCGTGAAGAGTCCGCGGACGTATTCGGCTTTGGGTTCCATCGGGGAAGATTCTACCATCCCCGGCGGGCATTCGTGTCAACGCCGCGTCGGGCGACTGTCAGGAAACGGTCAAGCGGCCCTCAGCGCGCGAGCGCGTTGTTGAGGCGCAGGTACCAGCGCACGATTTCGGGCCCCCAGAACATCCAGACGACCGCGCCCAGCGCCAGGAAGGGTCCGTAGGGGACGGCCGTGAAGCCGCCCAGCTTCGCCCGGCCCCGCAGGATGAGCGCCACGCCCGCGACCGCGCCGACGAACGAGGACACGATGATCGTGAAGAGCACGGCGGCCGGGCCGAAGAACGCGCCGATCGCCCCGATGAGCTTGACGTCGCCGAAGCCCAGGGCGTCCTTCCTGACGATCTTCGAGAAGATCCATCCGACCCCCCAGAGGAAGAGGAAGCCGAAGGCCATGCCGCCCAGAGACCAGTAGAGCGCGTGGAGCGCGACCCGTTCGCCCTGCAGCTCGGGAACAAGGAAGCTCAGGGGCACGCCGAGGACCATCCCGCCGATCGTCACGCGGTCCGGCAGGTAGAAGTGCTCGAGGTCGATGAACGAGGCGAGGATCAGCCCCGAGAAGACGAGCCAGTAGACGGGCACGCTCCAGAGGCAGTTCAGGCGGTGCAGCGCCAGGACGGGCGGCTCGCCGTGGAGGAAGAACGGCAGGCCCCACTGCATGTAGGCCATCAGGAAGAGGATGCCGCCCATCAGCTCGACGACGGTGTAGCGCACGGAGATCGGCTTCCCGCAGTTCGCGCACCTCCCGCGCAGGCAGCACCAGCTGACGATCGGAATGTTCTGGTACCACTTGATCCGCGCGTCGCAGTTCGGGCAGTGCGACGGCGGATACGCCACGCTCTCCCCGCGCGGGATGCGCCAGATGCAGACGTTCAGGAAACTCGCGACGCAGCAGCCCATCGCAAACGCGAACCACGCGAAGACCAGAAAATAGTACAAGTCCATACGTCCCTCCCCTTCCCTACGCCCGGTCGGCCGGCGCCATCAGAAACACCTTGTCGCCCACGCGCACGCGCGGGCACGGGAACGTCGCCCAGGTGCCGCGTTCGGCGCGGGCGAGCACCTCGTCGTCGCGGCGCAGCGCCGTGACGGAGAGGTCCACGACGCCCGTCGTCGACCCGTGCACCTGCACGTGGTCCCCCAGGGCGAGCGCGTTGTCCTGCACCTGCACCTGCGCGATGCCGGCCTTCGCGAAGTAGTCGAGGACGACGCCGACATAGCGCTTCACCGTCGTCGCGAGGGAGTCCTCGCGGTCCGTGTACTGGTCCACGCCCGGGCGTCCGAAGAAGAGCCCCGTCGTCGACTCGCGGTGGAAGACGGTGCGCGTCTCCGCGGCCAGCCTCTCCGCGAGCTCCGGCGTGAACGTCCCGTCCAGCACGGCGTCGAGTCCCGCGCGGTAGGCCTTCACCACGGCATGCACGTACTCGGGCTTGCGGGCGCGGCCCTCGATCTTGAAGGACGCGATCCCGGCCGCGACGAGCTGGTCGAGGAACGGCAGCGAGCAGAGGTCCTTGGCGGAAAGCACGGTATGCGGCGTGACCTCGAATTCGGCTTCTGCGTCGTGGATCGGGTTGCCGTCCTTGTCCGTGTAGCGGTCGACCGCCTTGATGAGGAAGCGGCGCCGGCAGGGCTGGTGGCATTCGCCCCGGTTCGCGCTGCAGCCATAGGCCTCGTGCGAGAGGAGGCAGCGCCCGGACATCGCGATGCACTGCGCGCCGTGCACGAACGCCTCCGTCTCGACGCCGGCCGTGCGCGAGATCTCGGCCGCCTCGGCCAGCGTGCACTCGCGCGCCAGCACGACGCGGGCCGCGCCCTGGGCCTTCATGAAGCGGGCGGCGGCGGAATTCGAGCAGCTCATCTGCGTGGAGATGTGGAACGTCGCGCCGAGCCGGCGGCAGATGTCGACCACGCCCCAGTCCGCGACGATGAACGCGTCGACGAAGGGCTTCGCGAAGGCGATCATCTCCTCGACCGCGGCGAGTTCGCCCTCGAAGACGATGGAGTTGAGCGTCAGGTAGAGCTTCACGCCGCGGGCGCGGCAGCGGCGCGACGCCTCGGGCAGCGTCTCCCGGTCGAAGTTGACGCCGGAGCGCGCGCGCATGTTGAAGCCGTCCAGGCCCAGGTACACCGCGTCCGCCCCGGCGTCGAGCGCCGCCTGCAGGCAGGTCATGTCGCCCGCGGGGGCGAGGATCTCGGGCCGCTTCATGTCAGTGCGCCTCGAGCCAGTTGCGGCCGACGCCGACGGAGACCTCGAGCGGCACGCCGAGGGACATCGCGCCCTCCATTTCGCGCTTCACGATCGCCTTGACCTGCTCGACCTCGTCCTTCGGGACGTCGAAGAGCAGTTCGTCGTGGATCTGCAGGATCATCCGCGTCTTCAGTCCCGCGGCCCTGAGCGCGCGGTCCACCTTCACCATCGCGAGCTTGATCAGGTCCGCGGCCGTGCCCTGCACGGGCGTGTTGATCGCGTCGCGTTCGGCGCCCTGGCGGGCGGTCGCGTTGCGCGAATCGATGTCGCGGAGCGTCCGGCGGCGGCCCAGCGCGGTGACGGCGCAGCCCGCGGCGCGGGCCTTGGCGATGGAGGTGTCCATGAACGCGCGGATCTTCGGGTAGAGCTTGAAGTAGGTGTCGATGAGGGACGCCGCCTCCTTGCGCGCGACCTGGAGGCGCTGCGCGAGCCCGAAGGCCGAGATGCCGTAGATGATGCCGAAGTTGACCATCTTGCACTTCCGGCGCATGTCGTCCGTCACGAGCCCCGGCAGGACGTCGTAGACGCGCGCCGCGGTCTCGCGGTGGATGTCCGCGCCCTGCGCGAAGGCCTCGAGCATCGAGGCGTCGCCGCTCATCGCGGCCATGATGCGCAGCTCGATCTGGGAGTAGTCGGCCGCGACGAGCACGTGGTCCGCGTCGCGCGGCACGACCGCGGCCCGGATGAGCTTGCCGCGGTCGGTGCGGACCGGGAGGTTCTGCAGGTTGGGGTCCGAGGAGGACAGTCGCCCGGTCTCGGTGAAGGCCTGCGCGAAGGTCGTGTGGACGCGCCCGTCCGCGGGGTCGATGCACTGGGGCAGCTTGTCGACATAGGTGGACTTGAGCTTGGTGCAGGCGCGGTACTCGAGGATCTTGCGGACGACGGGGTGCTCGTCGACGAGGGACTGGAGCGCCTTCTCGTCCGTGGAGTACTGCCCGCTCTGCGTCTTCTTGGCGCCGGCCGGCTTCAGGCCCAGCTTGCCGTAGAGGAACTCCGCCAGCTGCTTCGGCGAGTCGATGTTGAGCGCCGGTTCGCCGCAGGCGCGGATGTCGAACGCGAGCTGGTCGATCTCGCGGCCGAGCTCGACCCCGAAGCGCCCGAGCGCGGGCACGTCGATCTTCACGCCCGCGCGCTCCATCTCGACGAGAATCGGCACGAGCGGCTCCTCGCTCTGCTCGAGCGCGGGCAGGGCGCCCGCGTCCGCGGCCCGCGGGCGCAGCACGGCGTCGAGGCGCAGCGTCACGTCGGCGTCCTCCGCCGCGTAGTCGAGGATCTCCTCGGGCGGAAGGTCCGCCATGTTCCGCTGCTCCTTCCCGCGCTCCTTCTCGCCGATGAGGCGCTCGATCGGGATGGGGTCGTAGTGCAGGAATTCGCGCGCGAGGAAGTCCATGCCGTGGCGCGCGGCCGCGTCGGTCACGTAGTGCTCGAGCATCGTGTCGTGCACGGTCGGCCCGAAGGAGATGCCGTAGCGGCCGAGCACGGCCATGTCGAACTTCGCGTTCTGGGCGACGAGGACCTTCGAGCGGTCGGCGAACGCGCGGGCGAAAATCTGGACGAAGGCGCGGGCGCGCGCGCGCGCGTCGGGCGCGGCGGCGGCCTTCGCGTTCGCGCGTGCGAAGAGGTCGTCCGCGGCGGCGTCCGCGGCCGGGGCGCCGCCGTGCGCGGGCACGGCGACGTACCAGGCGCGGCCGGGTTCGGTCGCGAAGCTCATGCCGACGAGGTCGGCCGTGCGCGCGTTCGTGCCGGTGGTCTCCGTGTCGAAGGCGAACTTCGGCGCGGCCTCGAGCGTCCAGGCGAGCTCGCGCGCCTCGGCCTCGGTCTTCACGAGCGTGTAGGCGTGCGGCCAGTCGGCGAGCGTCTGGTAGGCGGGCAGTTCCGCCGCGACGGCGGCCGAGGTCTTCGCGGACGCCGCGGCGGACGTGCCGAGCAGGCGCTTCGCGAGCGTGTTGAGCTCGTACTTCGCGCAGACGGCCGCGACCTTCTCCGCGTCGAGCTCACCCCGGGCGAACGCGTTCCAGTCCACGTCGAGCGGCACGTCGGTGCGGATCGTCGTGAGGAACTTGGACATCTTCGCGTCCGCGGCGCCGGCCGCGATCTTCTCGCCGAGCTTGCCCTTGATCTCCGCGGCGTGCGCGAGGATCTCCTCGACCGTGCCGTACTGCGCGAGGAGGCCGGCAGCCGTCTTCTCGCCGACGCCCTTGACGCCGGGGATGTTGTCCGACGCGTCGCCCGCGAGCGCGAGCCAGTCGATCATCTGCGCGGGGGAGGCGAGCGACCAGTGCTCCTTCACGCGTTCGACGTCGTAGACCTCCGGGCCGTCCTTGCCGTGGCCCGGCCGGAAGAGGCTGATGTGCGGCGCGACGAGCTGCGCGGCGTCCTTGTCCGGCGTCGCCAGGAAGACCTCGAACCCCTCCGCCGCCGCGCGCACGGCGAGCGTGCCCATCACGTCGTCGGCCTCGAAACCCTCCTTGCGCAGCACGGGGATGCCGAGCGCCTGGGCGAGCTCGAGGGCGTAGGGGATGTTCGCCGCGAGGTCCTCGGGCATCTTCTCGCGCTGCGCCTTGTAGGCGGGATAGGCCTCGTGGCGGAACGTGGGGCCGCCGGGGTCCATCGCGAGCACCGCGTGCGTCGGCCTGTGCTCCGCGAGAATCGACGTGACGCCGTTGGCGAAGCCGATGAGGGCGCTGACGTTCAGGCCCGAAGTCGTCATGCGCGGATTGCGGAGGAAAACGAAGTGCCCCTTGTAGAGGAAGGGCATGAGGTCGATGATGAAAAGCGTCTTCACGGAAATAGTATAACACAACGGCCGGCCACCCGTGGAACAGGCGGCCGGCCGGGATTGGATCTTCAGGTCCTGTTCAGCAGACCTCGGGCACGCCCAGCGCGACGAGCGAGGGGACGAAGGACGGGAAGGACTCGTTCAGGATCTCGGCGCCCTCCACCGAGACGGGGGCCCGCAGCCCGCAGAGGGCCATCGACATGGCGAGGCGGTGGTCGCCGTTCGCCTGCGCCGTGCCGCCCGTCAGCGTGCCGCCATGGACCGCGAAGCCGTCGTCGAACTCGTCCACCTCCGCGCCCAGCGCACGCAGCTGCGTGACGATGGCGGCAATGCGGTCCGACTCCTTGTAGCGAAGCTCCTTCGCCTCGCGCACGACGGTGACGCCTTCGGCGAACGCCGCCACGGCCGCGATGGCCGGGAACTCGTCGATCGACCGCACCACGAGGTCGCCCTTGATCTCGACGGCCTTCAGCGGCGCGGCCGCCACCGTCACGTCCGCCACGGGCTCGCCC
This sequence comes from Kiritimatiellia bacterium, assembly GCA_016302985.1. GTDB lineage: Bacteria > Verrucomicrobiota > Kiritimatiellia > RFP12 > UBA1067 > RUG572. Next base: position 13,143 of record JAEDMN010000004.1, read on the forward strand.
ATCTCATCCCGCGCGTTCGCGCGGGAGACCACGGCGCCCATCGACTCCAGCACGTCGAGGATGCCCGTACGCGTGGGATTGACGCCGATGCCCGTCACCGTGATCCGGCTGCCGGGCACGAGCGCGGCCGCGGCGAAGAGGAAGGTGGCGGAGGAGATGTCGCCCGGCAGGGTCGCGTGCAGGGAACGCAGAGGACGCGCCAGGGGGCGGACCGTCGAGACAAAGCCCTCCGAGGAGATTTCGGCGCCCATCGACCCCAGCATGCGCGCCGTGTGGTCGCGCACCGGGCCCGGCACCGTGAAACGGCTCGCGCCGGACGCCCCCAGCGCGGCGATCTGCAGGCAGCTCAGCACCTGCGCGGAGGCGACGGGCACGGCATAGTCGACGGGCTTCAGCCGGCCCGCCGCGGAAAAGACCAGCGGCGCCCGCCCGTCGTCCGTGGCGATCTCGGCGCCCATTGCGCGCAGGGGGTCCGCCACGCGGTTCATCGGACGGCGGCGCAGCCCCGCGCTGCCGTCCAGCGTCGCCGACGACCCGGTGCCCGCGACCGCGCCGGCCATCAGGCGGATCGTCGTCGCGGAGTTGCCGCAGTAGCCCGTCGCGCCCGCATTCGGAAAGGGACGGAACCCGTTGCCCTTCACGCGCAGGACGCCCGCCTCGAGCGAAGAGGGCACGCCCAGGGACTCCAGCGCGCCGCGCATCGCGCGCGTCACGCCGCTGTCGGGGTAGTTGCGGACCTCGCTCTCGCCTTCCGCGAGGGAGGCGAAGAGCATCGCGCGGTGGGCCAGGGACTTGTCGCCCGGCACCTCGACCGCGCCGGAAAGCGGACGGGCGCAGCAGGGGAGGGTCAGCTTCAAGGCCTATTCCTCGTCCGCCACGTCGGGACTCACGGCGCCGCCATGGTGCCCCGTCTCCACCGCGGCCCCGTCCGGGTCCTTCGCGGAGGCCTCGCCCTTCTCGCCCTCGGCGAGCGGCATGCCCTCCGAAGAATGGCCGTAGGACTTCTTCGCCGACTCGATCGGCGCATACGGGCGGTAGCTGCCGCCGTAGGCCCGGTAGCCGCCATAGCCGCCGTAGCCATAGCCGTACGAGTGGCCGGAGGGCGCGAAGGCGCCGCCGACGGACCCCATCTCGACGTCGTTGACGACGATGCCGATGACCGTCGCGCCCGATTCGCCGAGCTGACGCGCCGCATGCTGGATCGGCTTGAAGTGCGTGCGGTCGGGGCAGCACATGATCATGACCGAGTCCACCATCGAAGCCAGGGTCATGACGTCGCCCACGATGCCGAACGGCGGCGAGTCGATGACGATGCGGTCGTAGTTCGCGCGCGCCCACTTGAAGAAGTCCGGCACGATCTGCGAACCCATGATCGAGGCGGGGTTGACGTTGTCCGGAGGCAGCGAGCCGATGACGTCCAGGTGCTCCACGCCGCTCGGCATCACGAGGGACCGGAAGTCGCGCGCGCCGTCCCGGCGGGACATGTAGTGCGAGAACGAGTGGTCCTGGTCGATCTTCAGGCCCCACACGCGCGCCAATCGCGGACGGCGCATGTCGAAGTCGACGAGCAGCGTCCGCTTGCCGGCCTGCGCGCTCGAAATCGCGAGCGAGCAGGACGTGATCGTCTTGCCTTCGCCCGGCTGCGTGGACATGAGCAGCACCGCCTGGGAAATCGGCTGGTAGCGTGGCGAGTCCAGCAGGTTGCGGAGGCCCGCCATCGCCTCGGCGAACTGCGAGTACTTGTTCTCGGAGATGAACTTCGCGACCTGTTCGCGCTTCTTGCGGCGCACGTGCGGCAGGACCGCGAGCACCTTGAGCGAAAGGCGGCCCTCGATGTCCTGCAGCGAGACGATCGTGTCCTCGAGGTGGTCCAGCACGAGGACGAAGAGCAGGCCGAGGACCAGCGAGACGACCGCGCCGGCGGAGAAGATCACGACGGGGTTCGGCAGCACGGGCTTCTGGGGCGTGAGGGCGGGACGGCCCACGCGCACGATCTCGTTGTTCTGCTCGGCCAGGATGCGCGCCTCGTTCTCCTTCTGGATGAGGTCCGTCAGGATTGCGCTCGAAACCTGCTTCTCCTGCTCGAGCTGCTTCAGGCCGGCATCCGCGGCGACGATCTTCTGCCCGATCAGCGCGAGCTCGTTGCGGAGCTTCTCGCTGTTCTTCTCGAATTCAGCCAGCTGGTTCTTGTACGCGGCGAGGTTGCCGTGCGCCGTCGAAAGCGCGTGGGAGACGGCGTCGACGAAGTGCTGGCGAATGCCTTCGAGCTCCTTCTCCTTGGCCTTCACCGCCGGGTGGCTCTTCGTGTACTGGACCAGCAGGGCGTTCATCCCCATCTTCGCTTCCTGCAGCGCGGACCAGGCCTGCCCGATTTCGGACGAGCGCGGCACGTCGGTCGGCAACGACGCGAAGTCCTCCGGCGTCTCCTGGGCGGCCTTGAGGACCTTCTCCCACTCGGTTGCCGTCGTCACGCGCGCACGCAGGTCCAGCACGTCGGCGGTTGTCTTCTGAAGGGACTGCTCGAGGATGTTGCGCTCGGAGTTGAGGTCGTCGATCTTGTTCTTCGTGCGGAACTCGAGCAGGGACTTCGCAATCTCGCTGTCCGCCCGGCGCTGCTTCTCGACCGCCTCGTGAATCTGCGCGACGGCCTTGTCGCAGCGGGCCTTGTTCTCGTCGTCGGTGAAGGATTCGATCGCCTCCGCATAGGCGTTGGCCAGCGACGCGGCCAGCTGGGCCGTCGTGGAGCGGATGGCGATCGTGATCAGGCGCGAATGGCGGACGAGCTCAAGCTCGGAACCGCCCAGGGTCGACATGATCTCCTTGTCCGTGACCGTGGACGCCGGGTAGTTCGCGCGGTACTGCTGCACGATCTTCTGGACGATCTTGTCCGAACGCCAGTCGGAAAGACGCGTGTTGAAGATTTCCTCGTAGCTGTTGCCGAACTGCTCCATGTCGGTTCCGACATCGCCGAAGCTGTTGCCGCCCATGCGGCGGCGCGTGTCCATCGTGAACTCGCTCTTCGCCTCGTAGATGGTCGGCGAAATGCGATAGACCGCGAAGGAGGCCACGAGGCCGATCAGAAGGAAGACCAGAACGGAGATCCAGCGCTGGGCAATGACGCGCAGGACGCGGCCGAGCGTAATCGTACCGACCAGGGAGTCCGCATCCTGCCCTCCGGCCTGCCCCCCGTAGGGCGCACCATAGTAGTAGGGGGCGTTGCCGCCGTAGGCAACGTTGTTCGGGGTCCCATAGTAGATGGGGGACTTCCGGGCCGTTCCGTAATACATCGGCTTCTGGCCGTATGTCGAGGATGCCATGACGTCATTTCTCCTATGTCGATGAGCCCGAGGTCTTCCGCTCGGCGGCCTTCTTGGGTTTCGGGAAGGCGGCCGCCGAGAGAGCCGGCGGAATCACCAGTGCAAGCAAAGCGAAGGGCGTGACAAACAACGGCGCGGCAAACGCCTCGGCGGCCAGCAGGAGCAGGCAGAACGGCGCCGTCCAGGCGACGGGCGCGACGGCGAACGGAAAGATGTCCGCGTCGTCCTGCGTGCGCAGGAACACGAACGCCCGCGCGAGCCGGAGTCCCCAGAACACCAGCAGCATCCCGAGGACGACGGCGAGCACGACGCAGCCCACGATGCCGCGCTCCGCGAGGAACATCCAGTAGCCGTTCGTGGAGAACTGGGGCTGCATCGGAATCACGGCCCAGTCGGACTTCTCGGCCAGGAACTGCGCATGGAGGCCAAAGGCCCCGAGGCCAGCGCCCGTCCAGGGATGCCGCACCCACATCGCACGGGCGAGCCGGGACAGCGCCTCTGCGGTCTCCTTGTACCCCTCGTTGAACGCGACCGCCGGCGAGAGCCCGTCAAGCTTGAACGCGCGCACCGGCTCCGGCATCGCCATCATGAGCAGGAAGACGGGCAGCGCGAACCCAAACAGCGCCAGGGCAAGATAACGGGCGATGGCGCCCGTCGAGCCGGCGCGGCCGAGGTAGAAGGAACAGAAGAGGAGCACCCCGGCCGCCAGGACCAGCCAGGCCGCCGCCACGAGGGGCGGCGCAAAGAAAATCAAAGCGGCCGCATTGCCGGCCACGCCCAGCGCAAACGGCAGACGCGCGCCGACCCAGCGACGCGCCTCGGCCTGCGCCCCGGAGGCGACCCCAATCACCAGCCAGACGCCGAAGCAGGACGCCCAGAACGGAGATTCGGCGAACCCCGTCGCCATCAATTCGGAGTACCCCTTCAGGCCCAGCCCCGCGCAGATGGCCGCGGCCCCGCCGCCCAGCCCCGCGAAGAAGGCCCCCGCGACTCCGAACTCCGCCCGCGCCATCAGGCCGATGGCATGGCGAATCCCACACAGGAGGACCAGCGAAACGAGCGAGATGGCGAACGGAAGCAGTCCCGCGTCCCCAGCGGCGCCCGGAAGGACGGGCCAGACCGCATCCTTGACCAGCCAGGCCGCCTGCTCCACATCGTAGAAGAGCCCGATGCCGGAATTGAGCCAGCGGATCGCGGAAAAAACGACAAGGAAAAGCAGAACCCAGAAGAACGGATCAAGGAAAATCGCGCGGCGCACGCGCGCGCGGGCGAGAGAAAGGTGCTCGCCCACGCGAACGGAAGGCTCGACAAAAAGCCACACCGCCGCAAGCGCGGTCAGCCAGAAAACGACTGAAGCCAGCGTCGCGGCGGCGAGGAACGGTGAGAGCGCAAGCGGAATTGCTGCAAGAAGGGCCAAGTGCGTCGACAGGCCGTACTTCGAAAGGAACTTCTGAAACATTCAATCCCGCCCGCGCCGATCGGGCACTAGTAGTGGAAGCGCAGACCGATCGTGCCGCGGAAGCGGTCGTAGTCATACGCCTTGTAGTTGTCGCACCAGTCCTCTTCCCAGACGATGTTCGCGTACACGGAAACCCAGCGGTTGAGCGTGTAGTTCGCACCCAGGCGGACGGAGAGGAGATCCTCGTCGTAGTCGTTTCGGTACGTCAGGTAGCGGTCGTTGTAGACCGTCTGCTCATGACGCCACGCAATGTCGCCCGTCAGGGTCATCTTGTCGCCCAGCGTCAGGTAGGAGAGACCCGCGGAGAGCGCGTTGACCTTCACAGCCTGGCCGCGCGAACGCTCCGACGGCTGGTAGTAGCTGTTGCCGAGGAGGGTGAGCTGCAGCTGGCGGGTGATGCGCCAGTTCGCGGAGAGCTGGTAGGTCCAGCCCGCGTCCGAGGCCTCGTCACCGTAGTCCAGCCACGACGCGCCGACGAGCGCACGGTACGTGATCTTCTCCGTCGCGTGCGTGCCGAGACCGGCCTGGGCCGTCCAGACCTGGCTGTCATTGCTGTAGTTGCGGTAGCCCCGGCCATTCTTCTGCGTGTAGTCGGAGAACCCGCCCGAAATCAGGAGATCCGTCCAACGGGAAGCCGCATAGCCGGCCTCGATGCCCGCCGCGAACTGCGACCAGCCGAACAGCGGCGCGTACTTGCCCGCGTCGTTCTTATAGTCGAGCCAATAGTACTGGCCCATCACGCTCGCATGCCAGAGGTCCGTGAAGCGACGCTCGAGCACGCCGCTGCCCACGAAGTTCTCGCGGTCGCGCCAGATGCCGCGGCCGTCGCCGGACATGAGGCTGTCGGACTGGCTGATGTACTGGTAGCGCTCGGAGAGGAGGAGGTTCCACCCCTTCCCTTCCTCGCCGACATTGCTCCACTTGTAGGCGAGCGATTCACCATAGCTCTGCTCGTCCATCTCGTCGGCGTAGTCGCAGTAGGCATTGTAGCGGTACCAGAGGGAACCCGCGAGTTCCCAGCGGTCGCCACGCCACGTGAAGTCCGCGCCCGGCGTCACGCAGAAGATGTTGTCGTCGTCGGCCTTGCGCTGCGAGTCGATGTTGGAGTCGTAGGTGTACGACACGGCGACATACGGCTTGATCGTCAGGTGGTTGTCAAAGAAACGGAAGCCCCGGGGCTTGGACGATTCGCTGCCGTTTCCTTGGTCGTCCATGCTCTCGGCAAGAGCAGGGGCGGTCGTGACCGCGGCGATCGCCAGGAACATCAAAAGTTTACGGTTCATGGGTTGTTACCTCTTTCAAATCAAACGCACTTGTTTCCACGCCACCAATCAGGGATAGAACGGCGGAGGAGACGGCGGAGTGATGTCCGCTCCGGGCTCGTCGCCACGATGCCCCGTGTGGTACCTGTTCGGGCTGCCGGCGTTGGTGCCGTTGGCGTTCCCGCCCACGGCCTCCGAGCTGGCGACATAAGCGCGCGGGATGCGGTTCAGGCCGATGCCGTCCTGCTGCACGCCCGGAATGCTGGACGAGGCGCGCACATCGCCGCCCGCGAGCTTGGAGGCGGGCGTCTTCGTGTCGCCGGACTGGGCGGCGAGGTCGGACATCAGGAGAGCCATCGCATCGGCGGGACCGGTCAGGCGCGTCACGATTGCATGGTCGGGTTCATCGCCGGCCTGCGCGTAGCCGAGCATCGGCGCGTAGGTCTGCTCCTGCCCGTCGCCCATCGCGGGCTTGATCCACTCGTTTGCGGCCATCTCGCGGTTCTTCGCGTCGGGCATCGTCGCGACGAGCACCTCGGAGAGATTGGACGGCGAGCCGCCGGAAGCGTGCAGGAACATCAGCACGGCGAAGGTCTCGCGCACGCCGGCGTTCTCGGTCTTCTCGCAACGCGCGTTGACCTTGGCCATCGCATCCTTCGCATACTTGACGAAGTCGCCATCGCTCAGCGCACGGCCATCGGCCGTGGTGCGCTTGAAGACGTCCTTCGCGAAGCGCTCGCTGATGTCCGTCAGGAACTCGGGCGGAACCGTCGCGAAGACCTCGGCCAGCACGGCGGAGGTGTTGCCATCCGTCGCGGTCCGGACGGCGGCGCTGTTCGCCTCGTAGAAGCGCGCGGCCTTGACCTCATCGGACACCGGCATCTTCGAAATCGCCTCGTTGACCTCGGCCAGGAAGGCGACCTGATCCTCTGCGGAGAGCTGCGCCATCACGCTGGCCAGCGTCTTCGCGTCCTGGGCGCACGCGCCCACCTTCGCATTCCATTCGGAACGGGGCATTGTGTCCGCCGCAAGCGCCGGCAGCGCAGTGAACGCCAACGCGCAGGCCGCCGCAATCACTTTCAATTCCTGTTTCATGTCTGCCTCTCCTTAGTCTTGCTCGAAATCTCTCCTTCGGATCAGTACCACGACATCCGCACGTAGACGACGTCGCCGGCCTTCAGCTGCATGTCCTTGTCGGGACGGCCGTCGGAGCCAATCTCGACCAGGTCGACGATCGTCGTGGACCGCTTGCCTTCCTTGTCGCAACGCGTAACCTTGACGTTGCGCTTGTCGGCAATCGACGTCACGCCGCCTGCGAGCTGCAGCGCGCGGAGGACGGTGAGGTCCATCGTCGACGGCACGTCGACCGGGCCGGGCCGGGCCACCTCGCCAAGGACCAGCACGGTCCCCCACGGGGAGACCATGCCCTGTCCGGAAAGGAACGTCGCCGTCACGCTCGGCTCGATGTAGTACTCCTTGTAGGCCTCCGCGACCTTCTGCTGGAGCTCGATCAGGGTCATCCCCTCGCACTTGATGCGGCCGACGAGCTCCATCGTGATGCACCCCTCGGCATCGACGAAATACTGCCTGGAATCCCGGCTGCTCGCCCCCACCGCGGTAACGGAAATCGCCAGCGCGACACCGGGGCGGACCTTGGGGCCGTCGAAGTACGTCGCGAGAAGCGCCGTGTCGACGGACTCCTTCTCGGAGCCCTCGACGCCGTCCAGCGCCTTCTGGATCGATTCGCAGCCACAGACGCAGAACGCGATGAATGCGAGCGCGGCAAGCGAAAGGATGCTCTTGAGTTTATGAGTCATGTTCTGGCCAATCGGTCCTATAGGTGGACTACTCCCCCCGTTCGACTCGTCTATGATACCTTTTATTCTCGGATTAGGCAATAGCATTTTTTGCCAGCGGGGACAGCAGGATGTGCCGCGGCCGAAACCGCGGCACATCCCCGTTTCGACACGCAGGCTCAGCCCTGGGCCGACGCGTCGTTGATCGTGACCTTGAAGGGCACGACAACGCCCTCGCCCAGATCGATCTTGGCGTCGTAGCTGCCGACCTTCCTGAGCTGGTCGGGGAGATCGAGCTGGGAACGCTCGACCTTGACCTTGCGGCTCTCGGCGATCGCCGCGAGAATGTCCGTCGCGCTCACGCCGCCGTACAGGTTCTCGCCGTCGGTCGTCGCCATGCTCACCGTCACGGTGAGGCCGGAGAGGTCCTTGGCCAGCGCCTCGGCGGCGGCCTTGCGGGCCGCGCGCTCGGCGGCGCGCTGCGCCTCGAGCTTCGCCAGGCGGCGCTTCGACGCCTCCGTCACAGGAGCCGCGAGGCCCTGGGGCAGCAGCATGTTGCGCGCATAGCCGGGAGCGACCTTGACGATCTCGCCCGCCTTGCCGAGGTGCTTCACATCGGCCATCAGCATCACTTCGGTCATCTTGTTGCTCCTTCCTTACGCCATGAGGCCCATGTTGCGCGCGCGGCGGACGCCCTTCTTGATCTGGCGCTGCTGCATCGCGGTCACGCCCGTGACGCGAGCCGGGATGATCTTGCCGTACTCGGTGACGTAGCGCTTGAGGACCTCGATGTCGCCGAGGTCGATCTTGTCGTTGGCGGGGATCGCAGGACGACGGCGGGAGGTGAACTCGCCGCGCTCTTCGCGGTCCGGACGAGCGCTCTTCTTCTGGTAATCCATTTTCAGGTTCCTTCTTGTTGATTGTCTGTTCAGAACGGCTGTTCTTCGTCGACGATCGGCTCGCCCGTGAGCCGGCTCTGGTTGGGCGCCGGCAGGGGCATGAACTTCACGGTCGTCGCACGAACCTTCAGCTTCTGGTGCTTCTGACCGTCCTTCTCCCAGGAATCCATCTGCAGGCGCCCCTCCACGAGGACCGTGCGGCCCTTCCGGAGGTACTGGCCGCACAGCTCGGCGAGCTTCTCCCAGGCGTCGACTTCGACGAACGTGGGAATGTCCACCAGGTTGCCGTTGCGGTCGCGGCGGCTCTCGTTGAGCGCCAGTGCGAAGCGGCACACCTTCACGGCGTTCGCCCCGACCTGGCGGACCTCGGGGTCGCGCGTCAGGTTGCCCATCAGGATGACTTTGTTGAAGGACGGCATCGCCGTTACTCCGCCGGGACCTCGGCAGCGGCGGCCGCCGCCTTCTGGGCCTCGCGCTGCGCGGCAGCCTCGGCCTGCTTGACGAGGATCGCCTCGCGGCGCTCGTCGACGGCGAGAATCTGCACGCGGAAGACCTCTTCCACGAGACGGTAGCGGTTCACGAGCTCGCTGACCTTGGAGGGGTCGAACTCGAAGCGGACGAGCACGTACACGCCGTTCGTACGCTTGTGCATCGGATGCGCGAAGTCGCGCTTGCCGAGCACTTCCTGGGTGAGGACGTTGCCGCCGAGACGCGTCACTTCCGCGAGCGCCTTCTGGATCTGGGCGTCCAGCACGTCGTCCTTCGCCTGGCCGGCGAAGATGTAGAGACCATCGTACTTCTTCATTTGTCGTTTTCCTTCCCGGCCGAGGCGGACGTCGCCGTCCAGCCATTGTACCGGTTCATCGCGATTTCAGTACTTTCCCGTTCAATCGCCCCGATCGCCTTCACGGCCTCCGCCACCACCTCGTCCATGACCTTCCGGTCGTCGGGACTGAACTTGCCGAGCACGTGCCCGACCACGTTCGCGCGGTTGCGCGCATCGCGGCCGACGCCGACGCGAAGCCGGATGAAATCCGTGCTCCCCGTGCGCTCGATCACGCTCTTCAGTCCGTTGTGGCCGCCCGCCGAACCGCCCTTCCGGATGCGCATCTTCCCCACGGGGAGGTCGATGTCGTCCGAAACGACCAGCAGGTCTTCCGCCACCTTGGCGTTGTGGTACTTCACCACGGGCGCGACGCAGTTCCCGCTCAGGTTCATGTACGTGGTCGGCTTCACCAGCACCACCTTCACGCCACCGAGCATCCCCGTCGCGATCTCCCCGTTGTACGAGGACGAGACCTTCCACTCCGCGCCGATTTCGCGCGCCAGCGCCTCCACGACCTCGAAGCCGATGGAGTGCGGCGTGTTCGCGTACTGCGCGCCGGGATTGCCAAGTCCTGCGATGACCTTCATCTAGGCTCCAGGGCGTCGAACTTACTTCTTCTCCGCCTTGGCGGCGTCGTCCTTGCCCTTCTTGATCACGTCGGGCGCCTTGTCGCCGGCCGCGGACGCGGCCTTGTCGGCCCCTTCCGGAGCCTTGACGACGGCCACGGCGTACTCGCCGCGCGTGACGAGCGTCATCTTGTCGCCGAGCTGGAGGTCGCGCACGAAGAGCGTCTGGTCCAGGCCCAGGGCGGACACGTCGACGGAGAACTTCTCGACGATGTCCGTCGGGAGGCACTCGACTTCGACCGAACGCAGCGTCTGCTCGAGCACGCCGCCGCCGATCTTCACGCCGACCGCTTCGCCGACGAGCATCAGCGGCACCGTGATGCGCACCTTCTGCGTCAGCGAAACCTCGCTGAAATCCACGTGGATGGGGGTACCCGCCAGGACGTCGTTCTGCATCTCACGCAGAAGCGCCGGAACCTCGGTACCGTTCATGTCCAGCGAAACCAGGAGCTGCTTGCCGCTCCGGCCACGCATCGCCATCATGAACTCGTGGGCGTTGAACTTGATGAGCTTCGTCCCGCCCTTGTTCATGCTCATCACCGACGCGGGCACCATCCCGGCGCGGCGAAGACGGCGGACAGCGCCCGTACCCTGCTCGGTACGAACTTCCGCCTTGATCTTGATCTGGTCCATTTCTGTTCCTTGTTTGCACCCCGCCTGCTCTCACGCACACACGCTACCCTCGGCGGTCAAAGTTCGTATTATATCACAAAGGAGAAGGGCATGGGAGGGTAAAAGCGCATTTTCTCACGATTGGCACGGAAAACCGAAAGGCGGGGACGGCCCTGCCGTCCCCGCCTTTCCCGGCCGATGCCCGCGCGCCGCCCCTACTCGTGGTTGAAGAGGTCGTTCACGCTCTCGTTCCCGTGGATGCGCTTGATCGCCTCGCCGATCAGCGGCGCGACGCTGAGCACCGTCAGCTTGAACGGCAGCTTCGCGGGGTCGAAACCCTCGCGGAGCGGGATGGAGTCCGTCACGACGAGCTCGTCGAGCTGCGCCTCGCCCATCAGGCGCTCCACGCCCTTCTGCGTGAGCGGGAAGTGCGAGACGAACGCGTGCACGCTCTTCGCGCCGTTGTCGCGGCACATCTTCGCCGCCGCCGAAAGCGTGCCGCCCGTCGCGGTCATGTCGTCGATCATCACCACGTCGCAGTCCTTCACGTCGCCGACGACGCTGAACGCGTCCACCGTGTCGCCGCCCGTGCGCTGCTTCGCGACGATCGCGAGCCCCGTCCCGAGCTTGCGGCTGTAGCCGTAGGCCGTCTTCGCCCCGCCCGTGTCCGGCGCGACGACGATCGGCTTCGGCAGGTGCATGTCGCGGATGTACTTGAGAATCACCGGCTCCGCATGCAGCTGGTCGAGCGGAATGTTGAAGAAGCCCTGGATCTGGTTCGCGTGCAGGTCGAGCGTGAGCACGCGGTCCGCGCCCGCCGCCGTGAGGAGGTTCGCGATCAGCCGCGCCGTAATCGGCACACGCGGCTGGTCCTTGCGGTCCTGGCGCGCGTAGCCGTAGTACGGGATGACGGCCGTGATGCGCGCCGCGCTGCCCCGGCGGAGCGCATCCATGATGATGAAGAGCTCCATGTACGCCTCGTTCGGCATCGGGGAACCGCTCTGAATGACGAACACGTCGCGCCCGCGCACGCCTTCCTGCACCTGGCAGAAGGTCTCGCCGTCGGGGAAATGCTTGATGTCGATCTTGTTGAGCGGCTTGCCCAGATAGCTCGCCACCTTCTCGGCGAGCGGCAGGTTCGCCGTCCCCGAGAACACCATGAAATCACGATCGCCCATCAGCTGTACAGCCATTTCACACTCCACTGGATTTGTTGAACCCGACGCCTCCTCGACCTCGGGGTTGGATATTATACCACCTTTGGACGAAAATGGCAGTCGGATATTGAACCTTTCGGCATCAGTACGCGCACACATGCGCCTCGCCGGCATAGACGGGGCGCCCCCCGACACACAGCGTCCCGTCCACCTGCACGCCTGCGCAGAGCCCCGTCAACGGGGTCTCGTCGTCGTCCGTCTGCCTTACGGAGACGTTCCGCCCCTTCAGGAAGTCGACTTCGGCATATCGTGCCTGCAATGCGGCGAAGCCCGCCGTCCGCCAGGTTCCATGCACGCGGTCAAGTTCCGCCAGCACCGCATCGCGCATCTCCGCGACCGACGTGGAAGCACCCTCCCGCGCCAGCGACGTCGCCCGGTCCGCGATTTCAGGCGCGAACGCCGTCTGGTTCACGTTCACGCCCACCCCCGCGATCACGCCGTCGCCGTTGCGCTCGCACAGGATGCCCGCGATCTTGCGCCCCCCGACCAACACGTCGTTCGGCCACTTGAGGCGGATTTCGCCCCCCGGCAGGAACCGCGCGATGGCGGCATGGACCGCGAGGCCGACCGCGAGCGGCAGCGTCGCGACCTGCTCGGGCGGCAGGTCCGCCACGTCGAGCACCGCGCTGAGCATGAGGTTCGCCCCCGGCGCGGACAGCCACCGGTGGTCGAGCCGCCCCCTCCCCGCGGTCTGCTCGTCCGCCGTGAAGACGTCCCCCGGCACGCCCTCGCGCGCGTCGAGGTTGGTGGACCGCGTCACGGCCCGGTGATGGATCCTGAAGGTCACGACTTGCTCTCCACGAGCGCGCTCGCGCACACGAGCGCGGTTCCGAACCACTGCAGCGCCGTCGCCCGCTCCCCGAGGAAGATCCCCGCCAGCACGACCGCGACGACGGGCGTGAAGTACGCGCTCACGCCGAGCGTGGACACGGGCAGGTACTTCTGCGCCGCGTTCCACGTCCAGAACGGCAGCAGCGTGCAGACGAGCCCGAGCACCACGACCAGGCCCCACGCCTGCCCGGTCGACGGCCAGACGAAGTCCCCGAACGGCAGCACGCAGCCCATCGCCGCCGCGCCCATCAGCATCGTCCAGACGGTGAACGGACCCGACCCGAGTCGGTTGATGTTCTCCCGTCCGAACACCGAGTAGAACGCCCAGGTTCCCGCCGCCAGCAGCACGTACACGTCCCCCATCGAGTACGCCGACAGCGCGATCCCGTCCCGGTTCACGATCCCGATCAAGAACAGCGCCCCCGCGAATCCGAACAGCACGCCCAGCGCCTGCAGAAAGGTCGCGCGCCGCGCCTTGAACGCCGCCAGCACGAAGATCAGCAGCGGCGCCAGCGCGTCCGCCATGGACGCGTTGGCCGCGCTCACGCGCGCGCAGCCCATGAACACGCACCACGCCATGAGGCTCGTCCCCACCGGGCCCAGCGTCGCGAACAGCAGCCAGTCCCGCCGCGTCGGCGCCGCGAACACCCGCGCCCGCGCCGCCTTCGACCGCGCCTCCCACGCAAGCATCGCCCCGCCCGCCACGACGAACCGCAGGCAGGCCAGCACCTCGGGCGACACCCTGTGCACCTTCGTGAGGTCCGCCCCCACCACGAACGTCGCGGCGAACGCCGTCACGCTCGCCGCCGCCAGCAGCACGCCGACCAGTTTCCGTTTCAGCTCGGACACGTCCGCCCCGCCTTCTCGCGTCAGACCCCGCCCGGCACCGCCGTCAGCTCCGGCACGGCGCCGCCGAAATCGAGCGCCATCACCGCGTCCGGCCCCAGCTCGACCTCCGCCCGGCCATCCGCATCGAAGACGACGGACGCCCCCGAGACGAGGTCGGCCGCACGCGCGCCGGGCTTCGCCGCCAGCCGCGCCTTCAGCGTCTCCCGCGCGGAATTGAAGACCGTCGCGTACCGGTCGCCGAACTGCTCCGCGAAGACGCGCGCGTCGGAGGTCGCCACGAGGACGTTCACGGGGCGCCACCCCGCCTCCGACAGCGTCCTGCAGACCGGCACGTACTTCCTGAAGAGCGGACGGTCCCGGTTGTAGATCTCCGGCCGCGAGAAGTAGTGCCCCTCCGACGCGTTGTGCGAGAAGCACCCGGGAAACATCCCGTACGCCACGCAGTGCCGCATGAAGTTCTCCATGTCCGCGTACCTGAACTTCGTGAAGTCCACGTTCTGCAGGAAGCAGTACGGCTTGCCCATGGACATCGCCCGGCGGTGCAGCAGCGACGCATGCGAATCGGGGCGCCACGCCCCCTCCTTCGTGATCCATCCCGTCTCCGTGCCGCCCACGTCCACGTACGCCGGCAGCCACGGCCACCGCCCCGGCACGCCGTTCGCCATCGTGAACCGACCCTTCGGCCACACGCGGCGCGCCGTCCGCCGCACGTACTCGTACATCGAAAGCCCCTTGAAGACGCCCGGGCGCCGCGACTCGTCGCACGAGAAGACGAGCGGCGTCCCGCTCGCCGCGAACACGGCCCGGTTGTAGTCCAGCGGCGGCGTGAGGTAGCCCTCCGCCGAGTCGATGTACTCGCCGTCCTGTCCCGCGGGCGCCGGCTTCGCGTAGAACTTCGCAAAGTCCTCCTCGCGGTTCTTCGCCCAGTAGTCGCTCGCCGCGCCGAGTCCCGGCAGCGGAGAGAGCAGCCAGACCGCGCCGCGGCACCACGGCGTGTCCTGCACGGACCCCACGCGCACGCCGTCCTCGTCCCGCATCGCGCCCGCCTGCCAGGCGCGCGCGAGTGGATCGCCCTTCGCCGCGCGGGCCTCCGCCCGCGCCACGCAGTCCGCCATCGAGTAGACGTTCGTCCCGTGCGCCCGGTCCATGCCCAGCCACCACGTCGTCGGCTCGGTGTAGCGGAACGTGAGGATCCCGTGCGCGTCGTCCCAGTCCGTCTCGCCGTTCCCCTCCTTGAACTTGAAGCCGAAGTCCTCCCAGCCCTCCACCCCCTTGATGGACCGGAACGGCATCCACACCCCCTGTTCCGGCACCCGCGTGCGGAACGCCTCCGGTTCAAGCGCCGCGTAGCGCGCGAGCGCCCCGCGGAAGCCGCCGGAGAAGGAGAAGGACCGGAACGCGAACTCCGCCACGCGCTTCTCCGGCGCGAAGCCGAGGTCGAACGCGATGAAGAGCAGGCGCGCGCGCGGATGGACCGCCGTGCGGAAGTACGCGGGGTTCGCCGTGTCGATGCCGAGCGCCAATCCCTTCCCGCCCACGGTCGCCGCGCCGAACGGCCAGCGGTTGAGCCCGCCCGCGCCGCAGCCCTGGGCCGTCGTCTCGCTCCGCTGGGACGCCCCCGGCGCCAGCTTCTCGCACGTGCGCGGATCGACCTCGTGGACGATCTCCCCCTCCGGCAGCGGCACCGCGTAGACGAGCGTCGCCGCGCGGTCGCGTCCCGTCGTCTCCTCCACGCGCACGCGGTGGAGGACGGCCCCGTCCACGCCGGGCACCTCCGCCACGTCGAGCTTCAGCCCCTTCGCCGTCCCGCCCGTCGCGACCGGCGCGAAGCCGTCGTCCACCACCGCCGCGTCCCGCACGAGGAAACCCCGGCGCGCCGGCGGCAGGTCGCCCAGCGCCATCGGACACATGTCGAACATCACGAGGTCGTTCGCGGTGCGCAGCGTGACGACCGGCGCGCGGAAGCGCACCCTCCCCGGCAGCCCGCGGTACAGGCAGTAGACGCTCGCGCCCTTCACCGGCTTCTCCGGCATGACCGTCACGGAGCCCGCGCGCCAGCCGCAGGACGGGTCCGGCGCGAAGGTCGCGACCTGGCCCCACAGGTGCCCGCCGTCCATGTAGGCGATGTCGAGGTAGAGGGAGAATTCGCGCGTCTTCCCGCCGCCCGGCCCCCGTTCGCAGCGCGCCTCGGTGCGCACGGTGAACGGACGCGCCTCCGTCTGGTCCAGCTTCAGCCACCAGCTCGCGCCCGCGCGGCGGGTCCCGTCGTCCCCGTTGTCCACGACGATCTCGCCCCCGTCCCGCGCGAAGCCCTTTTCATACGGACGCGCCGACTCGGCGGTGAGCACGCGCGTCTCGCACGGCGCGGCGGCCGCACCGAGCGCAAGGGAAAGAAGAAGGGATGTCATCAGTTTTTTCATGTCGCAAGCACTCCTGTAGGATCCGTCGTCCCGGCGGACCGCCAGCACCTCCACGCTACCGCCCTCTCCGCTTTGCGAAAAGGGAGGTCACGGCGAGGCGCGCGGTCGCGAAGGCGAGCGTGAGGTTGTAGCCGCCCGTCGGCCCGTCGATGTCCAGCACCTCGCCCGCGAAGTAGAGCCCCGGGACCTTCCGCGACTCCATCGTGGCGGGATCGACGTCCGCGAGGGACACGCCCCCGACCGTGACGATCGCCTCCTTCACGGGACGCGCCACCGGGCTGCGCAGCGTCATCCGCTCGCCGCCGAACGCGAGGTCGACCTCGAACGGTTCGCCCGGCTTCAGGTGCCGCGCCGTCCAGCGCTGGCAGTTGTAGACCGCCGCACCGCTCACGCCCCAGCGCGCGAACTCGACTTCGCCGCGGTATTCGCAGACGACGGAGCCGCCGACGCGGACGCGCGCGGACGCCTCCTCGTAGCGGGCCACGCGCGGCACGCGCATCTCGAAGCCCACGAGCCCCGCGCGGTACGGCTCGACGCGGTGGCCGAGCGCGCGCGCGAAGTCCTGTCCGTCGCCCACGCTCCCCGTCTTCGGGAAGGAGACGCCGCCCGTGCAGACGAGCACGTTCTCCGCGTCCAGCGCGAAGCCCTTCGTCGCGACGAGGAAGCCGCCGCCCGGCTTCGGATGGATTCCCGTGACGGCGCAGTTCGTCGCGACCGGCACCTCCTTGTCGCGCAGCATGTCGCCGAAGGCGTGGACGATGTCCGCGGCCTTCTCGCTCGCGGGGAAGAGGCGGCCGTCCGCCATCCGCTTCGCCCGCACGCCGAGCGCGCGGAACCCCGCCGCCACGTGCGCGGGCGGACACTCCAGCAGCGCCTTGCGCGCGAAGGAGGCGACGGGCTCGCCCACGTCCGCGAGCATCCGCTCCGGCGGAATGTCCTTCGTGAAGTTGCAGCGGCCGTTCGCCGTCATCAGCATCTTCGCGCCGGGACGCGCCTTGCGCTCGAGCACGAGGCAGCCCAGGCGGCGGTCCGCGGCGACGGCCGCCGCGAACAGACCCGCCGCGCCGCCGCCGACGATGGCCAGCGGCACGGGGACCGGTCTGGGGGCTGCGGACGTCATGCCTTCGGCGCCGCGTCCGGCGTGGACTTGTCCACGATCGCGCACACGCAGCAGTCGCTCCACACGTTCTCCGCCGTCTCGATCATGTCGATGATGGTGTAGATCGGCAGGATCACGCCGAGGATCATGAGGTTGCCGCCCACGCCCGCCATGAGCGACAGCGTGAGGAAGTAGCACCCCATCGGCACGCCCGCGTTGCCGATCGCGCAGAGCACCGCGACCAGGCACCACACGAGCATGACGGGCAGCGTGAGGACGATGCCGCACGCCGGCGAGTTCCTGATGATGAAGAGCGAGGTCACCAGGATGAACGCCGCGCAGCCGTTCATGTTGATCGTGCAGCAGAGCGGCAGGATGAAGCGCGCGACCCAGGGCTTCGCCTTCATGTTCGACTCGGCCGTCGCCACGGTGACCGGCAGCGTCGCCGCCGAGCTCTTCGTGAAGAGCGCCATCAGCAGCGCCGGGGACATCTGGCCCATCAGCTTGTAGCCGTTCACGCCGCGCAGGTAGCAGAAGAGCGGCAGCACGACGAAGAACTGGATCGCGTTGCCGAGCAGCACCACGAGCACGTACTTGCCGATCGCGCCCAGCGCGACGCCGGCGGACATCTGCGCGGCGAGCTGCGCCGCGAACGCGACGATGCCCGCGGGCAGCGCCCAGATGAGCCCCTTGATCATGCCGAAGAAGACCTCCTGCAGGCCGCACAGCGCCTTGTGGAGCGCCTTCACGTTCTCGCTCGTCTTGCCGAGAACCGAGATCGCGATGCCGATGCCCGCGGAAATCAGCACGACGGGCAGCACGTTGCCCTGAAGGAACGGGGCGAACAGGTTGTTCGGCAGCGCGTTGAGGATGTGTCCGTACACCGTGTCCGGCGTCGCGGAGATCTGCTTCATCGCCGCCGCGTCCTTCGCGACCGCGGCGATCGTCTCCTGCGACAGCGTGCCCGGGTCGATCAGGATGAACAGCCCCAGCCCGACCAGCGCCGCGACGAGGGACGTCAGCACCGTGAACGCGATGGTCTTGCCGAAGACCTTGCCCATCGCCTTGCCCTCGCCCAGCGAGGCCATCGCCGTCAGGATCGCAAGCGCCACCGTCGGCACCGCCACGAACTGGAACAGCCGCGTGTACGCCGACGCGACGAAGTCGAAGAACCCGTTGAGCCCGGCGCAGCCGAGCGAACCGAGGACGCCGCCGACGACCAGCGCCGCCGTCCAGATGATCACCTGCTTGAATTTCATGTCTGCCTTCTCCCTCTTTCCTTTTTTCACTCTTCGTTCTTCACGCTTCCCAGCCGCCCCACGACGTGCTCCTTGCCGTCCGGCGCGACGACGCGCAGCCAGGTCGCCCCGTCCGCGCCCGGCGCGGCCTGCGCGACGACTTCGTCCCCCGCCAGCGTCTCGCTCCGGAAGAGCAGCTCGAGGTCGACGCCCGCCCCGTCCAGGACCGGCGCCGGCTCGAGCATCCACTCGACGTAGTGCACGTTGTTGACGTGCCCGTTGAGGTCGATGTGCGACCGCTGCGCGCGGAAGCGCAGCTCCGCGGCCGGAGCGCCCTCCGGGAACCGCAGCTTCGCCGCGAAGGCCGCCGCGCCGAGCACCGGCGCGCGTTCCGTGTTCGCCTTCGCGAACACGCCCTCGGGAATCGGCACGATCCGCCGCGACGCGAGGTCGATCGTCATCCACTCGCTCGTCGCGACGCCCAGCGGCGCCCCCGCGGCGTCCGTCAGCGCGAAGTCGCGGAACGCCGTGATCCGCCGCCCGAGCCGCGGAAAGGTCAACACGGTCACCCGCTCGCCCCACTTCGGAAGGCGCGCCATCCGCACGCGCAGGCGCGTGAGCACCCACGTGGTGTTCGCGCCCGCCGCGGCGAAGTCCGTCTTCGAGAAGCCCAGCTCCTCGGCGTTGAGGCTCGCCGCCTCCTGCAGGTAGTTGCAGACCGCGGGCAGCGTCATCCGCCCGTCCGGACCGCACTCGTACGTCCGCACCTGCCAGGTGTATGTCCCATGAGTGTCCATGCGGGCGTGTATTCTACCACAAATATGGTAGACTATCCGCCACATGGAAAACGAGATGGTCCAGTTCCAGATGCCGCGCGTCGTCGCCTGGGAGGTCACGCGGCGCTGCCCCCTCAAATGCCGCCACTGCCGCGCCGGCGCGGCCGACGTCCCCTACGCGCGCGAACTCTCCACCGCGGAGTGCCGCCGCGTGCTGGACTCGCTCGGCCCGCGCCCGCCCATGGTCATCTGGACCGGCGGCGAGCCGATGCTGCGCCCCGACATCCTCGAACTCGTCTCGCACGCGACCTCCCTTGGCGTCCGCTCCGTCATGGCCCCCTGCGGCATGCTCGTCACCGAGGACCGCCTCCGCGCCCTGAAGGACGCCGGCGTCATGGCCTGCTCGTTCTCCCTGGACGGACCCGACGCCGCCTCCCACGACGCCTTCCGCGGAGTTCCCGGCGCCTTCGAGAACGTCACCCGCGCCATGTCCGTCGCCCACGCGATCGGCATGCCCTTCCAGGTCAACACCACCGTCTCCACGCTCAATCTCGACCGGCTGGAGGAGATCCACGCGAAGGCCGTCGAACTCGGCGCCGCCAAGCTCGACCTCTTCTTCCTCGTCCCCGTCGGCCGCGGCAAGGGCATCTCGCAGTACGCCCTCTCGCCCGAACAGACGACGCGGGTCCTCGACTGGGCCTTCGACAAGACCGTCCGCGGTCCCCTCGCCATCAAGGAAACCTGCTGCCCCTCCGCCCCCGCCTACTGGACCGAGTGGTGCAGTTCGCAAACCCGCGAACCCGCCAACCCGCCAACCTGCGAACCGCCCTCCGGCGCGCATGCGGGTGCGCAGCCCCCCTGCGGCTGCCTGGGCGGACGCGGCTTCGCCTTCCTCTCCCACGTCGGCGACCTGCAGACCTGCGGCTTCATCGACCGCCCCTGCGGCAACGTCCGCGACTTTGCCTGCGACTTCCGCGCACTGATCGCGTCCGCGCCCAACCCGCTCGGCGCCCGCGGCACCTGCCGCGGCGTCGTCTAGGGCCCGCGACGTAGAGCCAGTTGTTCGCCGCCGGCAGCTGCGGCAGGTTGATCCACCCCTCGAGCGTGAAGTCGCGGTCGAGCGACAGGTGGTCCAGCGCGACGGGGTCGTTCCGGAAGTAGCGCGCGACGTCCGCGCGCGCGCGTTCATGGCGATTCACCCAACCTGCCCACCCGTGTCCCCATCGGCCTCCAGCGCCCCTCCCTTCATCTTCTCATCTTCCAGTCGTCCCTTCCATGCCTGTCCCGCCTCCTTCCCGCGCCATCCCCGTCGGTGCCCCGTGAGAACTATACCCCGTCGCCGAGGCGCCCGCCGCTTCACCGGGCCAATCCAGCAGCCTGCCCGTTCCTGCCGCGCGGGTATAATTCTCATTTGTCAGGAAGAACCGGCCGTCGGCGTCGATCCGCAGAGAACCATGTTCCCATGCAAAACGGTAGCGGCGCGGGAGGTTGGCAGCTGGACGGCGAGGCTGAATCCGGAGACGGCCAGCGCGCGGCGGATTCGAGGAGACTCGGGCGGAAACGAACTCCGTCACTCCGCCGGAGGACGCCTGGGCCGCGGGGTCGGTCCAGCCCGCCTCCTGCCGCGCCCGGGTCGCCAGGGACTTGTAGCGCATCAGCGTCTTGTACCTCGGGGACAGTTCCGGGCAGTGCTCGGCGAGCCACCCGCGAATGCCCGGATGGCGGGCGACGATCTTCGGACGTTTCCGATACCAACGGACGACCAGGTCGTTGTCGACATAGCATTCGAGATCCATCAGCAACCGACCGAGCTGCAGCCTGTTCTCGGCGGATCTGCCCGCCGCTTCGCACGCGGCGCGGATCTGCTCCGGCGTCGGACAGGGGGAGTGCGTCGACCGTCGACAGACCTTCCGCCTCTCCTGCGCGAAACGCACGACCCGTGCGGTCCCCGGATCCGCCCCGGTCGGCGGCAGTAGACGCGCGAGCTGTTTCAGCGTTCCTCCTCGAACGTCCCCTCCCGCCCAAAGGCCACCGCGCCCGGCGAGCAACCACTTCTCGGCGCGGCGTCTCCGGAAGTCCGCGGCCTGCGAGGCAACGAACCGGCAGAGCATCTCCCCGACATCGACGAGCACGGGGAGGAGATCGCCCTCCCGGACAGAGCGCGGAACGATCTGCGCCACACCCAGGCCAGGATTCAGTCCAGGCGGCGGCACGTACTCCGGCTCCGATGCGTTCCATGCCTCCGCCACGATCTCCCGGAGCCGTTTCACGGCCTCCACCACGCGCCGCCTGCGCTCGGACAGACCCTTCTTCCGTACCATGTCCACCCCCGAACACGACGGTAGACCTGCCGAAACCCGCCGATTCCGGCCCGCCCACCACCGCGAAAAAACGGACCCGTGGATCAGATGAGAATTATACCCGCACGGGTCCGCGGACATGACTCCCGTTCCCGGATCATCGGTCGGGGAACGGGAGCATTAAAACACAGGGTGGCAAGAAAATCCTTTCAAAATGATTACACGATCATGATGTTTTGTCATGATCGCGGGAGAAGGGACGGAACAGGACGCTCCGCCATGGCCCGGGAGGCCTGGTCAACGGCGCCCTGGCAGGTGAACGGCACGTCCGCAGCGGATGTCGAACGTCGGCCCTGACCATGACGATCCCCGCCGCGCGGCGAATCGTCACGCGGCCGCCGACGCGACGGACGCGCAGACGGGCGGGATTCCCGGATGCACGAGGCGGGCGGTCGATCTCATGCCCGTCTTCTTTTCAGTCGGCCTTGAGGCCGGTCTGACGAATGAGCGCGTCGACCGTCGGCGCGCGGCCGCGGAAGCGACGGAAGACCTCCATCGGGTCGACGCTGCCGCCAAGCGCGAGGATCGTGTCGCGGTACCTACGGCCCGTCGCGCGGACGGCCGCCTCGTCGTCGAGCCCCGCGTCCTCGAACGCGCCGAAGGCGTCCGCGCTCATGACCTCGCTCCACTTGTAGCTGTAGTAGCCCGCGGCGTAGCCGCCGGCGAAGATGTGGGTGAAGGCGTTGAGGAAGCGGTCCTCGGGCACGGAGCTGCCGGGCGTGTACTCGGCGAAGACCTTCTCCTTGAACGCGTTCGGATCGGCGGGCGGGTCCACGTGCAGCGCCATGTCCACCTTCGCGAAGGAGAGCTGGCGGAGGGAGGCGTTCGCGGCGCGGTAGTTCTTCGCGGCGCGGACGCGGTCCAGCAGCGCGTCGGGGATCGGCGCGCCGGTGTCCACATGGCGCGCGAAGGCCTTCACCGTCTTCGCGTCGTAGCACCAGTTCTCCATGAACTGCGAGGCGAGCTCGACGGCGTCCCACTCGACGAGGTTGATGCCGGCGGCGTCCACGTCGTCCACCGTCGTGAGCATGTGCTGCAGCGCGTGGCCGAACTCGTGGAAGAGCGTTTCGACCTCGCTGAAGCGCATGAGGGCGCGGCCCTTCGCGTCCGGCAGCGCCTGGTTGCAGCAGATGAGCGCGAGCGGCTTCGTCACCGCGCCGTCGGGACGCAGCTCGCGCGAGTTGATGTCGTTCATCCACGCACCCCCGCGCTTGGTGGCGGGACGCGAGTACGGGTCGAAGTAGAAGTGGGCGATGACCACGCCCTTCTCGTCGCGGACGCGGAAGAACCTCACGTCCGGATGCCACACGGGCGCCTCGCCGTCCGCCGGCTCGACGGTTACGCCGAACAGACGGTTCGCGAGGCCGAACAGGCCCTTCTGCACGGCAGGCAGGTCGAAGTACTGCGCGAGCTCCTCCTCGGAATAGGAATAGAGCTTCTCGCGCTGGCGTTCGCTCCAGAACGCCTTGTCCCACGGCTCGAGCTTCCCGTCGAACCCGTTCGCCGCGGCGAACGCCGCGAGCGCGGCGTCCTCCTTCGCGGCGCCGGGACGCGACGCCGCCGCAAGCTGGTCGATCATCTCGTAGACGGCCCTCACGGACGGCGCGGTCTTGGAGGCGAGGGAGAGTTCGCCGTAGTCCGCGAAGCCGAGCAGCGCGGCCAGCTCCTTCTTCAGCGCGAGGATGCGGTCGACGAGCTTCGTGTTGTCGAGCGGCTCCGCGCTGGCGCGCGTGCAGCGGGCGCGCAGGAGCGCCTCGCGGACCGGGCGGTTGCGCGAATGCTTCATGAACGGCACGTAGACCGCGTCCTCGATCGTCGCCTTCCACGGGCCCTTCTCCGGATCGCCGTCCCCCGCCATCATCGCCTTCAGCTGGGCGGGCAGGCCCTCGACTTCCGCCGGCTTCGTGAGCACGAGCGAGAAGGCCTTCGTGGCGTCGAGCACGTGGTTCGAGAAGTCGTTCGAGAGCTGCGCGAGCTCCGCCTGGATCGCGTTGAAGCGCGCCTGCTTCGCGCCCTCGAGCGCGACGCCGGAGAGCTCCGCGCCCTGCGCCATCTTCTCGAGGATGCGCTTCCGCGCCGGCGTGTCCGCGGGCGTCCGCTTCGCCAGTTCGTAGAAGCGCTTCGACTGGCCGACGCGCAGCGAGAACGCGACGAGGTCGCCCTGGTACTTCTCCTCGACGTCGCGCCAGCCCTTCGAGTTGCAGACGGAGAGCAGGTGCTCGACGACGCCCCAGGCCTTGAAGAGCGGACGCTGCGCGTCGTCGAGCGCGCGGACGAAGCCCTCCCATGTCGGCGTCGCCGTCTTCTCCAGCGCGTCGACGCGCGCCTGCGCGTCCGCCAGCAGCTTCGGCAGCGCCGCGTCGGCGGCCGCGGGCGTCATCTTCGGGAAATCGGGGTACTCGGCAATGGGATAGAAGGGATTGCTCATGCGGTAGATTGTACCGCAATTCCTCCCGTCTTGCCAACCTGTTTCACCTGTTACATCCGT
>JAEDMN010000107.1 GCA_016302985.1 Kiritimatiellia bacterium
CGGCGCAGAAGCGCCTGCACCCGGGCGACGAGCTCCGCGATGGAGAAGGGCTTGGCGAGGTAGTCATCGCCGCCGGCCTCGAGGCCCAGGACCTTCGACTCGACGCTTCCGCGGGCGCTGAGCACGATCACGGGGAGGCGGCTGCCTCCTGCGCGCAGCCGGCGGATCAGCTCGAGCCCGTCCAGCTTCGGCAGCATGATGTCCACGACCGCCGCGTCGAAGGACCCGTGCTGCGCCAGGATCAGGCCCGCTTCGCCGTCCTGCGCGGCCGTCGTCGTGAACCCGGCCTGCTGGAATCCCTTCTGGACGAAATCGGAGGTCTTGACATCGTCCTCGATGATCAGTACGTGCATGTGCGAATTCTACACTTTTTACTGGATGTTGGGAAGACGGGCGATCCGGATGAGGTCCAGCAGGATGTGGAATGAATCCCAGGGGCGCAGCTTCGAACCCGGGACGTCATGCCAGGCGTCGAGGGCGACTTCTCGCACGCGCGAGGCGATCCGGCGCGTGCCGAGGCGCTTCAGCAGCTCGACGTCGAAGAGCCAGTTCGAGACGAAGGGGGCCGCGAACAGTTCGGCCGCGCATGTCCGGCGGAAGAGCTTGGCGCCGCACTGGGTGTCGTAGACGGGGGCGCGGAGGACGAGGCGGATCAGCATCTTCATCGCCGAGCCGGTGCAGCTGCGGAAGACGGAGCGCGCGACATGCGCGCCGAGGTGGGGCCAGCGGGCGCCCAGGACCGCGTCCGCGCCGCCGTCGCGCTCCAGCGCGTCCACGAAGGGCGCCACGGCGTCCAGCGGCGTCGCGAGATCGGCGTCCCAGAACCCGACCGCTTCGCAGGCGGTGCGCCGGAGCACGTGGAGCACGCCCTGGCGCACGGCCTCGGCCTTGCCGACATTGCGCGGCAGGTAGACCGCGTCGATCGAGGGGGAGGCCGACGTCAGCAGCGCGAGCGTGTCGGCCGTGGCGTCCGTCGAGCCGTCGTCGACGAAGCAGAGCGTCAGATAGGGGTGTTTGTCCAGGGCCTCCAGGAAGGCCGCCGGGTTCAGGCGCGCGGCCTCGTTGTGGCACGGGACGACAAGGGCGACGGAGTTCATTTGCGGACACCTTCCACGGGACCGAGGAGCGACCATCCATTCTCCTCCAACAGCAGCGGGCGGTCCTCCAGCCGATAGCGCGCGCGCTTGCGCGAACGGACGAAGACGGCGCAATCCGGCATGACGGCGCGCGCGATGCGGTCGCCGAGCTCGAATTCGGCCGAGTAGGGCTGGTGGCCGGCGAAGGCGACGGACGCCGGGGCGGACAGCCAGCCGCGCGCCGCGCGGAACAGTCCGCCGGGCAGCTTGTCCGTGAAGGCGCCCGTGTAGAGGAACGTGCCGCAGACGGCGACGACGCAGATGGCGGTGGCGGCGGGGAAGAAGCGCAGAATCCGCTCCGGGGAGGTCCGCAGGGCGAGCGCGACGGCGAAGAGCGGCACCGCCGGGGCCAGGTAGGTGAGCGGCACGCGGCTCGTCAGGCACCAAAAGCCGGTGATCGCCGCGCAGCCCGTCATGAACAGTCCGCCCGTCCCCTTGAAGGGGTTGCGCCGCCCGGGAAGACAGAAGGCGGGCACTGCGAACAGCGCCCAGGGCAGGGCCGTGACGAACATCCAGACCACGGCCATGCCGCGGAAGGTCTCGCGCCCGGCGCCGTACTTGTCCCCGTACTCGTGGACGAGGAAGCGCAGGAGATTCTCGTTGATGAAGAAATAGCGGAGAAAACCGGGGTCCTGGCGCGCCATCAGGACATACCAGGGGGCGCAGACGGCGAAGAAGAGGGCGAGGCCGCCGAGCCACGGCAGGGCGCGGACCGTGTCCCAGCGGCGGTTCACCAGCGTCCAGATGAACACGGGAAGCCCAAAGAGCGCCAGTGCGACGGGACCCTTGACGAGCATGCCGGCGCCGAGGAGCGCGAAGACCCCGTAGCCCGCCAGACGGGACCGGTCGTGGTGGAAGCGGGCGTAGAGGAGCACCGCGCCCGCGACGCAGAGCGTCAGCAGCCCATCCGTCATGCAGAACCCCGCGAGCGCGTAGAGCGTGACGGAGGAGGCCGTCACGGCCGTCGCGGCGCACGCCGTACGGGGCCCGCGCAGCGCGCGCGCGGTCGTGAAGACGAGGGCGAGGAGCGCGCCGAACGCAAGGAAGGAGGGCAGGCGCACCGCGAGGGGCGTCTCGCCGAGGACGCGGCAGGCCGCGCCGCCGAGCTGGAAGAGCAGCGGGGGCTTGCCCTTGAAGGCCTGGTATTCGCCCTTGTGCGTGAAACGGGGCACCGTGAAGTCGCCCGAACGCGACATATTCGCCGAAATCGCGGCATAACGCGATTCAGAGGGGTCAAATACCGGTGCGATGCACATGACGGCGAGGCGCGTGGCCAGCAGGACGCCCAGGACGGCAAGGAAGAGCTTCGTGTGCTTTTGCATGTTCCACAGTCTACAGATTCCGTCTGACGGCCATCTCTCCGCCACATGACGAATTCGTCATGTGGCATCCGCTCCGAAAGGCACATGGACCATTGAGAACTATTCCCCCGACCATTGAGAACTATACAGCGGACCATTGAGAACTATTCCCCCGACCATTGAGAACTATTCAGCGGACCATTGAGAACTATTCACGGACCCCGGATGTACAGAAATTTACAAGGCGGGCGCGGGGTGTTTTACATCACGTGTACAGTTGGCGGGCGTTGGGGGCGGGGAGGGACTTTGGCACGGTTCGTGCTAAAACTCATCCCCGAAAGGATCAAGAAAATGGATACTGATCGACAGCGGGGAATGTACGACCCGGAATTTGAACATGACGCCTGCGGCGTGGGACTCGTCGCAAGCCTGGACAACGTCGCCACGCGCAGGATCGTCGAAGGCGGTCTCTCCGTTCTCAAGCGCCTCATGCACCGCGGCGCGACGGGCAACGACCCGGAGACGGGCGACGGCGCCGGCCTGCTGGTCCAGATTCCGGATGCGTTTTTCCGCAAAGTCGTGAAGGATCTGCCCGAAAAGGGCGCCTATGGCGTCGCCATGGTCTTCGGCGCCGTCGGGCAGGAGGCCGTGTTCGAGTCCGTCGTGAAGGCGCACGGCCTCGAGATCGTCGCGTGGCGCGACGTGCCGGTGGAGCCGATGGCCGTCGGCCCCGTCGCGCGCTCGGTGCTGCCGAAGATCCGCCAGCTGTTCGTGAAGTGCGCGGACGAACTCAAGCTCTACGTCGTCCGCCGCGAAATCGAGAAGCAGCTTCCGGAAGGCTACATCTGCTCGTTCTCGACCCGCACGGTCGTCTACAAGGGACTGCTGCTCGCGACGCAGATCGAGGGCTTCTATCCGGACCTCGCGGACAAGGACTTCGTCTCGGCGATCGCGCTCGTGCACCAGCGCTATTCCACCAACACCTTCCCGACCTGGGAGCTCGCGCACCCGTTCCGCATGCTCGCGCACAACGGCGAGATCAACACGCTGAAGGGCAACCTGAACGCGCTGAAGGCGCGCGAGAAGGACTTCGCGTCGCCGGTGTTCGGCGAGGACCTCGCGAAGATCCTCCCGCTCGTGCGCCCGGGGCAGTCCGACTCCGCCTCGCTCGACAACATGTTCGAGCTGCTCGTCGCGGCGGGCCGCGACCCGGCCCACGCGATGCTGATGCTGATGCCGCAGGCCTGGGGCGCGAAGTACCACATGGGCCACGACGTGCGCGGGTTCTACGAATACCACTCCGCGCTGATGGAGCCGTGGGACGGCCCTGCGGCGGTCGCGTTCACGGACGGCGTCACGGCCGGCGCGGCGCTGGACCGCAACGGCCTGCGTCCGGCGCGCTGGACCCTCACGAAGGACAACGTCTTCATCCTCGCCTCCGAGACCGGCGTCATCGACGTCCCGCCGGAGCAGGTCGTCCGCCACGGCCGCCTGAAGCCCGGCGCGATGGTCTACCTGGACCTGCCCAACCACCGTCTGCGCGACGACGCGGAGATCAAGACGAAGTACGCGCGCCGCCGTCCCTACCGCCGCTGGGTCGAGGAGAACCGCATCGCGGTGCAGGGCCTCTTCTCCGAAATCGTCCCCTCCAAGGTGCCGGGCGACCTCGTCGCGCGCCAGCGCCGCTTCGGCTACACGGACGAGGACCTGGACATGATCCTCGCCCCCATGGCGAAGGACGGCAAGGAGCCGGTCGGCTCGATGGGCAACGACGCCGCGCTCGCGTGCCTCTCGCATGAGCGCCGCTCGCTGTTCGACTACTTCCACCAGCTGTTCGCCCAGGTGACGAACCCGCCGATCGACCCGATCCGCGAGGAGCTCGTGATGTCGCTGATGACCTACATCGGCAACCTCGGCAACATCCTCGAGGAGACGCCCGAGCATGCGCGCCTGATCAAGCTGCGCCGCCCGGTGCTGACGGACGACGAGGTCGCGCGCCTCTCCACGGTCGCGGACCGCGGCTATCCCGAGGTCACGCTGCCGATCTTCTTCTCCGGCAGCCTCGAGGTCGCGCTCGGCAACCTCGGCAAGGCGGCCGTCGAGGCCGTCGGCTCCGGCGCGCGGATCGTCGTGCTCTCCGACCGCGGCGAGCCGAAGAACCCCGGCGACCTGCCGATTCCCTGCCTGCTCGCGACGGCGGCCGTGAACCGCGCGCTCGTCGAGGCCGGCCTGCGCAGCTCCATCGGCCTGATCGTGCAGTCCGGCGAGGTGCGCGAAGTGCACCACTTCGCGGTCCTCATCGGCTACGGCGCGACCGCGGTCAACCCGTACCTCGCGCTCGAGAGCGTCTCGGCGCTGTTCCCGAAGGACCCGGTCACGGCGGCCTCCAACTACATCAAGGCCGTGGACAAGGGTCTGCTGAAGATCATGTCCAAGATGGGCATCTCCACGCTCCGCAGCTACCGCGCGGCGCAGATCTTCGAGGCGGTCGGCCTGGCGCCCGAGGTGATGGAGGCGTGCTTCCCCGGCACGCAGTCCCGCGTCGGCGGCCTCGGCTTCAAGCAGCTCGAGGCGCGCATCCTGAAGTCGGCCGCGCAGGCGGTCCCGGCCGGGCTCCTGCCGCCCGGCGGTCAGTACCGCTACCGCAAGGGCGCCGAGGAGCACCTCTGGACGCCGCAGACCGTCGCGGCGTTCCGCCAGGCGGTGCGCGCCGGCGACTACGGCAAGTTCAAGGAGTACTCCGCCGCGATCGACGACCAGACGCGTCGCAGCTGCACGCTTCGCGGCCTCTTCCGCTTCAAGGCGGCGACCCCGATCCCGATCGAGGAGGTCGAGCCCGCCGAGGCCGTGATGCGCCACTTCGTCGGCGGCGCGATGTCCCTCGGCTCGCTCTCGCCCGAGGCCCATTCGGCGATCGCCCGGGCCTTCAACTCGATCGGCTCGATGTCCAACTCGGGCGAAGGCGGCATGAACGCCGAGCGCTACGGCACCGACGCGGACTGCGGCATCAAGCAGGTCGCCTCCGGCCGCTTCGGCGTGACGATCGACTACCTGCGCCATTCGCGCGACCTGCAGATCAAGCTCGCGCAGGGCGCGAAGCCCGGCGAAGGCGGCCAGCTGCCGGCCCACAAGGTCAACGAGTTCGTCGCGAAGCTCCGCCACGCGCGCCCCGGCACCACGCTGATCTCGCCGCCGCCGCACCACGACATCTACTCGATCGAGGACCTCGCGCAGCTCATCTACGACCTCCGCTGCGCGAACCCGAAGGCGCGCGTCTCCGTGAAGCTCGTCTCCGAGGCGGGCGTCGGCACGATCGCCGCCGGCGTCGCGAAGGCGCATGCGGACGTCGTCCTGATCTCCGGCTTCGACGGCGGCACGGGCGCCGCGCCGCTCACCTCGATGAAGCACGCGGGCCTGCCCTGGGAGCTCGGCCTCTCCGAAGCCCAGCAGACGCTCGTCAGGAACGGCCTGCGCGGCCGCGTGAAGGTGCAGGTCGACGGCCAGCTGAAGACCGGCCGCGACATCGTCATCGGCGCGCTGCTCGGCGCGGAGGAGTTCGGCTTCGGCACGACCCTGCTGGTGGCCCTCGGCTGCATCCAGGACCGCCGCTGCCACTGCGACACCTGCCCGGTCGGCATCGCGACCCAGTGCGCGGAGAAGCGGAAGCTCTTCGCGGGCGCCCCGGAGCACGTCGTCAACTTCCTGCGGTTCCTCGCCGAGGAGGTGCGCGAGCACCTGGCGGCGCTCGGCCTGCGGTCGCTGGACGAGGCGGTCGGCCGCGCCGACCTGCTGGAGCGCAATCCGGAGCTGGACCGCGCCGCGGGCTTCAGCTTCACGGACCTCTTCGTGCAGGAAAAGGGCGACGAGCCGCGCTTCACTCCGGGCGCCAACCCGTACGTCTTCGACAGCTACGACCGGCACGAACTGCTGGCGCTGCTGCCCGAGAAGGGCGCGGACTTCAGGACCGTCAGCACCGAGCGCGCGGTCCACAACACCGACCGCACCGTGGGCGCGGAGCTCTCGGGCGAGGTGATCGAGCGCTTCGGCGCGCAGGGCCTCCCGGCCGACTCGCTCACGGTCAACTTCCGCGGCGTGGCGGGCCAGTCCTTCGGCGCCTTCCTCGCGCCGGGCGTGACCTTCAACCTCGACGGCGAGGCGAACGACTTCGTCGGCAAGGGCATCTCGGGCGGCACCATCGTGGTGCGTCCCGCGCTCCACCCGACGATGTACGCGGGCAACGGCTTCAAGCCCGAGGAGAACGTGATCGCCGGCAACGTGATCGCATACGGCGGGACCTCCGGCCGGATCTTCATCAACGGACAGGCCGGCGAGCGCTTCGGCATCCGCAACTCGGGCGTGACCCTGGTGGCGGAGGGCGTGGGCGACCACGGCTGCGAGTACATGACCGGCGGCGCCGTGGTGGTGCTGGGTCCGACCGGCGTCAACTTCGGCGCGGGCATGACCGGCGGCGTGGCGTACGTGCTGGACGAGAGCGGCGACTTCGACCTGCGGTGCAACCTCGACTCGATCGACCTCGCGACCGTCGAGGCCGGCAGCGAGGACGAGAAGGAGCTCGGCGACCTGATCCTCGAGCACTACCGCCGCACGCAGTCCCCGCTGGCCAAGCGCATCCGCGACAACTGGTGCGCGTACCGTCCGAAGTTCGTCAAAGTCGTCCCCGTGAAGGAGTAACAGACCATGGAACGCATTCACGACTACTATCGTCCGATGGCGGAGCGCAAGACCGACTACCGGGAGGTCGAGCGCCGGTTCACGCTCGAGGACATCAAGCCCCAGGTCGAGCGCTGCCTGAACTGCGGCATCCCGTTCTGCCACGGCAACGGCTGCCCGCTCGGGAACCTCGTGCCGGACCAGAACAAGGCCGTCGCGAAGGGCGACCTGAAGCGCGCCTACGAACTGCTCTCCGTCAACAGCGACTTCCCGGAGTTCACGGCCCGCATCTGCCCGGCGCTCTGCGAGAGCTGCTGCGTGCACCAGCTCGACGAGGAGTCGGTGATGGTGCGCCAGAGCGAGAAGCTGATCATCGAGACGGCGTTCGAGAACGGCTGGGTCGTGCCCCGTCCGCCGGCCGCCGAGAACGGGAAGAAGGTCGCCGTCATCGGGGCCGGCCCGTCCGGCCTCTCCGCCGCGATCACGCTCCGCCGCCGCGGCTACAAGGTGACGGTGTACGAGAAGGAGGCCAACATCGGCGGCCTG
Source organism: Kiritimatiellia bacterium (assembly GCA_016302985.1). GTDB lineage: Bacteria > Verrucomicrobiota > Kiritimatiellia > RFP12 > UBA1067 > RUG572. The sequence continues at coordinate 7,655 of JAEDMN010000107.1, forward strand.
CTCCGCTACGGCATCCCGTACTTCAAGCTGGACAAGGCGATCATCGACCGCCGCCGCGCGATTCTCGAGGCCGAGGGCGTGACGTTCGTGACGGGCGTGGAGGTCGGCAGGGACGTCGCCGCGGACTATCTCGCCCGCGCGAACGACGCGGTGGTCGTGGCGATCGGCACGCCGGCCGCCCGCGACCTGGGCATCCCGGGCCGCAACCTCGCCGGCATCCACCTCGCGCTGGAGTTCCTCGGCGGGCAGAACAAGGCGATCGGCGGCGAAATCCCCGCGAATCCGATCAGCGCCAAGGACAAGCGCGTGCTCGTCATCGGCGGCGGCGACACGGGTTCCGACTGCGTCGGCACGGCGATCCGCCACGGCGCGAAGTCCGTGATGCAGATCGAGATCATGCCGAAGCCGCCGGAGACGCGCAGCCCGTCCACGCCGTGGCCGCAGTGGCCGTACATGCTGCGCACGAGCTCCAGCCACCTGGAGGGCTGCGCGCGCCGCTGGAACCTGAACTCGCTCAAGTTCCTCGGCCGCAAGCAGGTCACGGGCGTGGAGGTCGAGACGGTCGACTGGAGCTTCTCGCCGGAGGGGCGTCCGCTCAGGTTCGCGCCGCGGCCGGATTCGAAGGAGGTCATCGAGGCCGACCTGGTGCTGCTCGCGATGGGCTTCACCGGCGTGCCGGCGGACCACCCGATCGTCCGCCAGCTCGCCCTCGCGCAGACCCCGCGCACGGCCGTGATCTCGGCCCCCGACCGCGGCATCTACTGCGTCGGCGACTGCGCGGCGGGCGCCTCGCTCGTCGTGCGCGCCCTGGCGAGCGGCCGTTCCCTGCCGCTGTAAGGCGCGTTTCCAGCCCTGTCAAGGCGCCGCGGTTCTCCCTCCGCGGCGCCTTCTTTTATGCTAAACTCCTCGCACTGAGAAGGAGAGGAACTGTCATGGCCGAGAAGAGAATCGCGTTTCTGGACTACCTGCGCGTCATCGCCTGCTTCATGGTGCTGCTCGTGCACTGCTGCGAGCAGTACTACTTCAACGACAAGGGCGCGTTCGCGATCGCGAGCGCGTGGGACGCGGGCTGGCTCGTCTGGATCGACTCGGCGTGTCGCGCGGCGGTGCCGCTCTTCGTGATGGCGAGCGCGTACCTGCTGTTCCCGGTGACGCGTCCGACAGGGGACTTCTTCCGCCGCCGGCTGCTGCGCGTCGCGGTGCCGTTCGCGGTCTGGGCCTGCGTGTACAACTGGGCGAACGACGGCAGCTGGGGGCAGATGCTCTTCAACTTCCCGATGGCGACGGGCGGGCACCTCTGGTTCGTGCCGATGCTGCTCGGACTCTACCTGCTGATGCCGCTCCTCTCTCCGTGGGCGGAGAGGGTGAAGGAGAAGGAGCTGCTCGGCTGGCTGGGGCTCTGGGGCTTCACGACGCTCTTTCCGTTCCTGCGGAAGATCTGGGGCGCGCTGTACGGGGCGCCGGACTTCGGGGCGGTGCCCTACCTCTGGGGCGAATGCCCGTGGAACGGCTTCGGCATGTTCCAGTACGTGAGCGGGTTCGTCGGCTACCTGCTGCTCGGATTCTGGTTCCGGAAGTTCGCCGGCACGTGGTCCTGGCGGAAGACGCTCGTGCGCGCGGTGCCGCTGCACCTGGCGGGCTGGGCGCTCGTCGCGCTGCCGTTCCTGATGCGGATTCCGGCGGAGGGCGGCTACCCGGTGGTGCGTCCCTACGCGACGGCGGTCGACCTCGAGATGAGCTGGGAGTTCTGCTCGCTCGGCGTGGCGATGACGGTCGCGGCGTACTTCATGGTCATCCGCAAGCTGACGGCGACGGGCGCGTTCTACGCGAAGGTCGTCCGGCCGCTCGCCGAGGCGAGCTACGGGACGTACCTTGTCCACATCCTGGTTCTCGTGCCGGTCGTGGGCGGCTTCCTCAAGCCGCACCTGCCGACCCCGTGCGCAATCGTGCTCGGCGCCGCCGCGACGTTCGCCCTCAGCTCGCTCGCCTCGCTGCTCCTCCGCCGCATTCCGAAGGTGGGCCGCTTCCTGGGCTGAGGGCATTCGCGCCTCACACCTCGTACCTCGTAACTCGAAACTCGTCCCTGCATCCCGCAGGCGCCCCGGCACGGTCTCCCGTCCGGGGCTTCGTTTCGGGCCCCTTCGCCCGCGTTCGCACCGCGCCGTGGACTTGATGGCGCTCCACATGAACTCCCTTGGACTTTGGCGCGGAGCGAACGCGGTCGGCATTCCCGAAACAAACCCCTGCCGTCCGACCGTACCAACGTCGATTCGTTCCGATGGACATGTGTGCGAGATTACGGTGTGGACGAAATCCATCTGCTCGTATGTCCCCCTGTACATCCCGATTGTCCCAGAGCCCTACATCGCATGGCGGACCTTTTGCATCGAAATGTGGTATACTGGCTGTGTTTGTTTAATCCCAGGCGGTCGGTTCAAGGAATGGAAAGGAGGAGGACTTGCGCGTATATCTCGACAATTGTTGCTACAACAGGCCATTTGACAATCAGGATCAGCCGAAGGTCATGATTGAGACGCTGGCGAAGCTGGCCATTCAACGGCAGATGCGAGCCGGGGAAATCGAGTACGCGTGGTCTGAAGTCCTGGATTTTGAAATCGGGAGAAGCCGATTCATTGACAGGAAACTCCAGATCGCCCCCTGGGCGAATGGGGCGGCGCTGCATGTCAATCTGAACGAAGACATTCGCCTGCGTGCGAAGGAATTTGAGGCTGCGGGGGTGAAGGCGATAGACGCCTTGCATCTCGCCTGTGCTGAAGCTGCCGGCTGCGACTGGTTTTTTACGACGGACAAGGGCATTTTGAGCAAAGCCAGGCCTCTCGCTTCGATGCGGGTGGCGAATCCCGTTGAATTCATCGGGGAGGTGTGACATGATGACGGATAGCGAACTTAAGAGCAAGTGTTTCACGATTCTCGCCGAACAGGTCGGCAGCGTGGAGATGGAGCGCTTCGTCATGCTCCTTCGCCAGGACGTCTTCGACTACACCGAGTGGCGCAAGGACAATCTGTTCCCAAGCGAAACGGTCGATTCCCTCTATGATATGATCAAGGCCTTTTCCGCAGGGCGTGAAGTCGCTTCGCAGAAGGCCGTGGCCTCCTGACCCGTCT
>JAEDMN010000354.1 GCA_016302985.1 Kiritimatiellia bacterium
CGAGCGAGGTGTCGAACGAGTAGGCGTCCTTCATCAGGAACTCCTTCGAGCGCATGAGACCGAAACGCGGGCGGATCTCGTCGCGGAACTTCCACTGGATCTGGTAGAGCGTGGCCGGCAGCTGGCGGTAGGAGCTCACGACGCCCCGCGCGAGGTCCGTCACCATCTCCTCGGCCGTCGGGCTCAGCGCGGACTCGTGCTGGCCGCGGTCCTTCAGGCGGAACATGCCCGGGCCCATCGACTCCCAGCGGCCGGACGTCTTCCACAGTTCGGCCGGCTGCAGGATCGGCATCACGATCTCCTGCGCGCCCGCGCGGTCCATCTCCTCGCGGATGATCCGCTCGACCTTCCGCAGGGAGCGGGTGCCCAGCGGCAGGTAGGTGTAGAGCCCGCCCGAGACCTTCTTCACGAGCGAGGCGCGCACCAGCAGCTTGTGCGAGTCGATTTCGGCGTCCCCCGGGTCCTCCCGGAGGGTCTGGATCATCATCTTGGACCACTTCATCTGTGCATTCTCTTTCCGCCCCCATGCGGGCGAACGTGTGTTCTCGAAGCGTTGGAATCAGACGAGGCCGAGCGCGGCCAGCGTCCGGCGCATCTGCTCGCGGTTCGCGGGCGTCGTCTCGCAGAGCGGCAGGCGGAACCCGGGACCGATCTTCTTCATCATCACCAGGGCCTCCTTCACCATCACGGGGTTGGTGTCGATGAAGAGGTCGTGGAAGAGCGGATAGTACTTCAGGTGCAGCGCGCGCGCGCCGGCCATGTCGCCGGCCAGCGCCCGGCGCACGAAGTCGGACATCTCGCGCGGGATCACGTTCGACGCCACGGAGATCACGCCCTCCGCGCCCACGCTGACCATCGGCAGCGTCAGCGAATCGTCGCCGGAGAGCACCGTGAAGTCCGGACAGCGCGCCTTGATCGCGCTCACGCGCTCGACGCTGCCGGCCGCCTCCTTGATCGCGACGACGTTCGGGTGCTTCGCGAGGCGCTCGACCACGTCGAGCGGAATCTCCTTGCCGCTGCGGCCCGGCACGTTGTAGAGCACCACGGGCAGCCCGAGGTCGGCGACCGTCGCGAAGTGGCGGTAGATGCCCTCCGCGTTCGGCTTGTTGTAGTACGGCGTCACCTGCAGCGAGGCGTCCGCGCCCCCGGCCGCGATGGCCGCGCGCGTGAGGGAGACCGCCTCCGCCGTGGAGTTCGCGCCCGTGCCGGCAATGATCTTCACCCGGCCCGCGGCGAACTCGATCGTCTTCTCGACGACCTTGTGGTGCTCCTCGTGCGTCAGGGTCGGCGACTCGCCGCTCGTCCCCACGGCGCAGATGCCCTCGACGCCGTTCTCGCACTGCCAGTCCACGAACGCCCGGAGGGCGCCGTAGTCGACGTCGCCGTTCGCGTCGAACGGGGTGGCCATCGCCGTGATCGTGCCTTGAAGCTTCAACATTCCGGATTCTCCTGTTTGCAGAGTCGCACATTATATCATATAATTCCGGCATGGCAGGCGAAATTGTCAGAACCGACGGCATCGTGCTCGCGATCCGCCCCTGGTCGCGCACGAGCCATGTCGTCGCCTGGCTCACGCCGGACCACGGCGTGGTCTCCACGCTCGTCAAGGGCGCGGTGCGCCCCAAGAGCGCGTTCCTCGGGCAGTACGACCTCTTCTACGCCTGCGAGCTGCTCTACTACGCCCGCGCCTCGGGCGATCTCCACGCCCTCCGCGAGGTGACGCCGCGCAGGTTCCGCGAGCACCTGCGCGGGAAGTGGCGCGAGACCGCGCTCGCCGCCTACGCCGCGGACCTCGTGCGCGCGCTCGCGCCGCCGGACGACGAAGCCGCCGCGTGGTACGCCTTCCTGGACGGATTCCTCGAGGCCGTCCCCGGCACGGCGGCCGGGCTCGTCCGTCTCGAGATGGAGGTCCTCCGCCTCGCGGGCCTGGCCCCGGACTTCTCGGACTTCGACCCGTCAGCCGAATGGACGCCCTTCGCGGTCGACCGCGGCCGCGTCGGCACCGGCCTGCGCACCCTGCGCCTCGCCCCCCGCACCGTCGCCGCGCTGCGGCGCCCGGACGCCCTGACGACGAAGGAAGACGCCCTCGCGGACGCGGTCCGCTTCCTCGGCGTCTTCCTCTCCTTCCACCTAGAGACCCCGCCGGAAGTCCGGCGGGGTCTCGTGGGCCTGCTGGCCAGGACGTCCTGAGGAACTTACTTCTTGGTCCCGGCGGGCTTGGCCTCGGCCGGCTTCGCCTGCGCGGGCTTCGACTCGACGACCTTCT
>JAEDMN010000108.1 GCA_016302985.1 Kiritimatiellia bacterium
TCGAGATCGACGCCTTCAACTCGGGCACGGTCTACGGCTCCACGAACGTCGAGGTGACGGTCGGCGCGATGGCCGCGGGCACGGCCTTCGACTTCACCTACCAGTCGAACGCCGTGAACCGCCTCGCGCTCGACATCACGGGCGCGTGCGCGGCGAACACGACGGTCAAGGCGACGGACCTCGCGATGCTGCCGGCGCGCCTTTCCGGCTTCGCCGGCACGGTGACGCTGACGGAGACGGAGGCGAAGAGCTACGAGATGCCGATCGACTTCACGGCGGGTCTGGACGGCATCTACAACCCGGTCGGCTGCAACGGCTCCGGCACGCTCGCGGCGGCGCCTGCGACCGGCACGATCGACGCCACGTTCCCGACGGAGGACATGGAGATCGAGCCCGGCAAGTACGCGCTCGCGCGCTTCTCGGCGGGCGGCGACCTGCTGAAGAACTGGACGGTCACGCTGAACGGCGAACGGACGTCGACGGCGCGCGTCGGCCACCACGCGCTGCAGGTGAGGAAGGACGCGACGGGCATCTGGCTGGGTGTCGACCTGCCGGCGATGACCATCATCCTGCGGTAGGACCGCAGATCTCGGGAAGGGGTATTCAATGGACATGAATCGGTTTCGCATCGTGGCGTCGGGCATCGCGGCGCTGACGGGGCTCGCGCTGTTCGCCGAGCCGGCGTGGTCGGGCGACGCGCTGAAGGGCTGGATGCAGGGCATGCACCAGGTCGAGAAGGGCGAGCTCGTGGCGGAGGGGCTCCGCATCGCCTGCGGCGGGGCGGACACGCACATCTACAGCCCCGCGTTCCGGCTGCCGGCGCGCGCGACGCAGGAGGTGGTCTTCCGCGCCCGCGGCAACAAGGCGGGCACGGGCGAGCTCTTCTGGATGCCGCCGGGCAAGGGCCCGACGCAGAAGCTGAGCTGCTCCTTTGAGTGGATCGGCGACGGGCAGTGGCACGAGTACCGGCTGCGCCCCTACTGGCAGGGCGAGAAGGAGATCGGCAAGCTGCGCCTCGACTTCCCGGGCTCCGCCGGCGGTTCGGGCGTCTACGACATCGAAGGCTTCTCCATCCAGGACGGCGCGGACGCCCTGGACGTGCCCGCCGACGGCCATTCGGGCGTCTCCTTCACCTACGCCTCGGCGAAGGACGCCGAGCTGCAGGTGCAGTGGGCGGGCGACGGCGAAAGCGGCGTGAAGAAGACGAAGGTGCGCGTGCCGGGCGACGGCCGCGTGCACCGCTACTACCTCCATCTCTGCGGAAACCGGGCCTGGAAGGGACGCATCGGCCTCATGAAGGCGGTGGCGCCCGAAGGACTGGAGGCGCCGAAGGACCTGAAGTTCGAGACCGAGGAGCCGGAGCTGCCGGCCGACGTCGTCCTCAAGTCCGCGCGCATGGCGGACGCCTTCAACCGCGTCGGGCAGCGCGTGCCGCTCACCGTGCTCGTCGGCAACCTCGGCAGCGAGGTGGCCGAGAAGGTCGAGGTCGTCCCCGTGTCGCTGCCGAAGGGCGTGCGCGTCGTGAACGCGGCGGCGCTGACGGGCGAGGTGCTCGGCGGCACGAGCCGCACGTTCGACGTCGTGCTCGACTGCGCGTCGGCCGGCTCGTTCACGGCCGGGTTCGAGGTGCGCGTCCCCGGCGCGGCCGCGATCCCCGTGCAGGTGCCGGTGACCGTGCTGCCGTCCCTGGACCTGCCGAAGGCGGACTACGTGCCGGAGCCGAAGCCCGTCGAGACGGACTACGACATCGGCGCGCTCTACTTCCCCGGCTGGGCGCGCATCCAGGCGTGGGAGCGCGTGTGGAAGGTCTGCCCCGAGCGCAAGCCCGTGCTCGGCTGGTACGACGAGGCGAATCCCGAGGTCGTCGACTGGCAGATCAAGTGGCTCGTCGAGAACGGCATCCGCACGCTCTACGTGGACTGGTACTGGAGCAAGGGCTCCCGGCACCTCGACCACTGGGTGAAGGCCTTCTACAAGGCGAAGTACCGGAAGCACGTCAAGTGGGCGATGATGTGGGCGAACCACAACGCGCCGGGCAGCCACTCCGAGGCCGACCAGCGCGCGGTGACGAAGTTCTGGATCGAGAACTACTTCAACACGCCCGAGTACCTGCGCATCGACGGCAAGCCGGTCGTGTGGATGTGGAGTCCGCAGAACATGCAGCACGACATGGACAGGCAGGGCGGCTGCCGCCGGCTGCTCGAGATCTCGCGCGAGATGGCCGTCGCGGCCGGCTTCAAGGGCATCTACTTCATCGCGATGAAGTGGCCCGAGGACGACTGCCGCCCGAAGACGATCCAGATGTACAAGGACTTCGGCTTCGACATGACGGGCATCTACCACTTCATGAGCCACGGCGGCGTCTGCCCGACGAACCGCCGCTTCCCGTACAGCGCGGTGGCGGACGCCAATCCGGCGAACTGGTGGAAGCAGCACGAGGCGAACGTGCTGCCGTTCCTGCCGAACCTCTCGACCGGCTGGGACGACCGTCCGTGGAACGACCACTGCGAGATCCACGGCAAGAACGCGGCCGACTTCCGCCGCATCTGCGCCGAGGCGAAGAAGTTCGCGGACCAGACCGGAATCAAGCGCCTCTGCCTCGCGCCGCTGAACGAGTGGGGCGAGGGGTCGTACGCCGAGCCGAACACGGAGCACGGCTTCGGGTTCTACGAGGCGGTGCGCGACACGTTCTGCCGGAAGCCCGCGGCCGGCTGGCCGCTGAACTACGGCCCGAAGGACGTCGGCCTCGGCCCCTACGACCTGCCGCCGCCGGCCGCCCCGAAGCGCGTCACGTCCTGGGACTTCACGTCCGGGCGGACGCTCGGCTGGCACGCGATGATGGGCGTCACGGCGCCCGTCGCGTCCGCGCAGGGGCTGTCCTTCGCGACCACCACGCGCGATCCGGCGCTCAGCTGCTCCTTCGTGCCGCTGGCGTGCAGGCGCTACACGGCCGTCGAGGTGACGATGAAGGCCGAGGGCCCGAAGGGCATGGGCGCGCAGCTGTTCTGGTCGGCTCCCGGCTGTCCGGCCAGCGAGCGCACGAGCGTCTGCCTGCCGGTCGTCGCGGACGGGACCTCCCGCACCTACGTCTTCAAGGTCGCGGCGTCGCCCGACTGGCGCGGCCGCGTGGACTGCCTGCGCTTCGATCCGTGCAACGCGTCCGGCGCGAAGGTCACGGTCGAGTCCATCCGCCTGCGGTAGGGCCGGAGCGCCGTCCCTGCCGGTGCAGAACCGGAACCGCGTCCCGTCCGGGGCGCGGTTTTTTCATCCCGAGATTGAGACGGCGGGGCGGATGCGGTATAATATGCGCTTCGATTTCGAAAAGAGTACAGGAAAGGCAGTAGAGATGAGCTCGAACATGGACTTCGCCGCGATGCTGAACGGCCAGTTCGCGAACCCCCGCAAGGGATTCAATCCGGGTGAGACGGTCAAGGCCCGCGTCGTGACGATCGGCAAGGTCTACGTGATGCTCGACGTCAACGCCAAGAACGTCGGCCTGCTTCCCGTCGAGCACGTGCTGGACGAAGAGGGCGAGCCCACGGTCAAGCGCGACGACGTGATCGAGGTGTCCTTCATCTCCATGCAGAAGGACGGCTTCCTGTTCGGCAAGGCCGACGTGGCGAAGGCCGCGGCGACGGTTTCGCTCGACCAGACGATCCAGCACGCCTTCAACAACGGCCTCGCGGTCGAGGGCAAGGTGGAGAAGGAAGTGAAGGGCGGCTACGAGGTGACGGTCGGCGGCCAGCGCGGCTTCTGCCCGTTCTCGCAGATCGAGCGCTTCCGCAAGCAGCTTCCCGCCGGCGCGGAGAATCCGTACGTCGGCAAGACGTTCCAGTTCATGGTCCAGGAGTACGGCAAGGACGACCGGGGCGCGAACCTCATCCTCAGCCGCCGCGCGGTGCAGGAGAAGGAGCTGCAGGCCGCCAAGGACTACCTCCGCGACACGCTGCAGGTCGACCAGACGGTCAACGGCACGATCGTCAAGGTGCTGAACTTCGGCGCGTTCGTCGACCTGGGCGGCGTCGAGGGCCTCGTGCCCGTGCGCGAGATCTCCTGGGACAAGGTCGTCAACCCCGCCGACTTCGTGAAGGAGGGCGACTACGTCACGGTGAAGGTCATCGGCCTCGACTGGGACCGCGAGCGCATCTCCCTCTCCATCCGCCAGACGCAGTCCAAGCCGCTGAAGCCCCGCACGCCCGAGGAGATCGAGGCCGAGGCCGCGGCGCAGGACGTCCGCGACTGGATGTCCGCCAACGCGGGCAAGAGCGATTCCTTCTCGAACCTCGGCAGCGCGTTCGACGGAATCAAGTTCTGATGCGGCCGGACCCGATCGTCCCGCTCGTCTGGGACGACGGCGTCCTCCGGACGGCGTCGCCCGACCTGGCCGGTCACTCCTGGACGCGCCCCGCGGACCTCGCGGCGGCGCGTCTTGCCGTCCTGCCCGCGCCCGAAGCGCTGGAACTGGCCGACGGACACGACCTGCTGGCCGCCGCGTTCGGGCTCGTGCCGTTCGCCCGCGGTCCCCTGCCCGCGCCCGTCTACGGGGCCGGCGTCACGGCGGCCGCGCGCGCGGCGTTCGACCTCTTCCTCGGCCGCGGCGGAGAGTCGGACCGCTTCCGCGTCCTCCGCGGCGAACTCGACGACTTCCTCGTCTGCGCCCGGCTGCGCGGGGACGCGTGGACGGTTGGCGCCTTCGCGGCGGAGCCGACGACGCTGACCGTGCGCTTCGAGGACCTCTGGCGCCAGCTTCCCGCCAAAGCCCGCCGCTTCGCCTACGCGGTCGACGTCGTGCGCGACCCGCACGCGAAGGATCCGGACGCCGCGCGGACCGCAGGCGTGGTCCGCGAGACGGTCGGAGGGCTCGCCCCCGACGCGCGGGTCTGCCTCGACGTCGCGCAGGGGGGCGGATGCCTGCTGGATTTCAGGCCCGCGACGACGGGGGACGAGACATGACCGACGCGCATTTCCACCGCAACCAGTACGAGACCTACCTTGTCCGCGACGGACGGGAGGTCCGCTTCTTCGGCGTTCATCCCTGGGAGGCCGCGGACGCCCCGGCCGACCGCCTCGTGGCGGTGCGCGACGCGGTCGCGCGCGACCCGTCGGCGGGCGTCGGCGAAATCGGGCTCGACCGTCTGCGGACGAAGTCCGTGCCGGACGCGCAGCGCGCGGCCTTCGCGGCGCAGCTGGCGATCGCCGCCGAATTCGGCCGTCCCGCGGTCCTGCATGGCGCCAAGTGCTGGGGCGAGGTGGTGAAGGCCTGCGTGCCGTACCGGGGCCGCATCCCCGCCTTTCTTTTCCACGGCTTCTCCCGCAGCGGAGGGCTGCTGCCCGACATCGTCGCGCTGAACGGCTTCGTCTCGGTCGGTCCCGCGCTCTGCAACGACCACGCGGTGAACTACCGTCGGCTCGTGAAGGAGATTCCCCTCGACCGCCTGCTGGTCGAGACGGACGCGGACGTCTCCGCGTCCCCCGCGCCCGACGCCCCCGCGGCCCCCGGGGCGCGCGACGTCCTGCTGAAGCTGGCGGAGCTGCGCGGCCTCGCCGCGGACGCGCTCGAGGCGGCGGTCGACGCCAACGCGGCGCGGTTCACGGAGACCCTCGCATGACGCCGAAGGACTTCACCAACGAGATCCTGATCGGCTGGGGCGGGGTCGAGGTCTTCAACCAGGCGCTCCACCTCGCGCAGCGCGGGCAGGTCGTGAAGGCGGACTGGCACGCGGCGGAAAGTCGCGCGACGGGCAAGATCGCGACCTCCAGCGGCTGGGACATGCCGACCGGCTTCATCCTGGAGCCCAGCGGGCGGATCCGGTCGCAGTGCCCCTGCCGGCAGAACCAGGAGTTCGGCATGGTGTGTCCGCACGTCGTCGCGATCGCCGTGCTGCTCATGTGCCGGATGGGGGATCCCGAGGCCGAGGAGAAGTACCAGCAGGAGGAGCGGGCGGCCCGGCGCGCGGCGAACGTGGACGCCGCGCTCTACGTGAGGCGCGCCCCCCATGGGACGCACGGCACGCCGATGCGGCTGACCCTGGCCTGGAGCGAGAAGACCCTCGTCGAGGACTTCTACGGGGCGGGCGTGAAGGCCACGCTCTCCTTCGTCGACAAGGCCGGGACCTGTTACAGCCCGGAAGATCCCCGTCTGCGGGAAGCTCCCGGTGTCCTGCTCGGCCCTGCGGCCGAGAACATGCTCAGCGTGCTCGAGGACATCTGCGAGGGGCCCGCGCGGTCCGAGATCCTGCTCTCCGCCCCCGATTTCCTGAACATCGCCTCCATGCTCGCGCATGGGCAGAAGGCGAAGTCCGTTCTGCGCGCGGAATACGTCGAGGAGAACGGGCAGTTCGAGCTCTACCCCTGGGCCGAGCTGCCGTTCGAGCATCTCGCGTCCTCCGACCGCTTCCTGGTGCACGGCAAGCAGGGCGTCGTGTGGAGCGCGCCGCTCACGGACGCGGGCGAGCGGCCCCGCGTCTTCGTGTCGCTCGCCAACGTCCTCCCGGAGGCGTTCCACTCCCTCTACCGCCAGGACGAGACCATCACGCGCGCGGCGATGCCCGCGTTTCTGCACGGCAACCTGCCGCTCCTGCGCGCGCAGACCGAAGTGGAGCTGTCGCCGTCCGAGGACCTCTTCCGCTTCGTACCCGACGATCCCGTGATCCGCCTGAAGGTCGCGGGCACGCGTGCGTCGCTGGGCGCGGACCTCTACGCCGTCTACGGGACGCAGGAGATCCGCTGCTGCGATCCCGCGGGGCCGGACGAGATCTGCCGCCCGGATCCCGAGGACATGCTGCTCTACCACATGCGCAACCTCGCGGCCGAGCAGGAGGCCGTGAAGGTGCTGGAGGGCTTCGGCTTCCGGCAGGAGGGCGATTCGAAGCGGCGCTTCATCACCGAGCCGCGCGACGTGCTGAACTTCCTCGGCAGCGGCGCCCCCGCGCTTGTGCGCCGCGGCTGGAAGGTTCGGTTCTCCGATCGCCTCGAGGAGATGGTGGACGGCTTCGGCCACATCGTGCCGCTCGTCGACGTGAAGGACGTGGAGGGCGCGGACGACGGCTCCTTCGAGGTCGGCTGCGCGTTCGACGACGGCGGACGGGGCGTCACCCCCGCCGAAATCCAGACCGCGCTGAACCGCGGCGAGTCCTTCATTATGCGCAACGGCGAGACGCTCCTGCTGGACGCGGACGCCGTCGCGCAGATGCGCGGCGTGTTCGCGGACTGTCCGAGCACGCCCGGCGCGCAGCCCGGCCACTTCCGCGTGCCGGCCATCTACGCGCCCTACGTCCATTCCTCCCTGGGCGCCATCTCGGACGCCGTGGAGCTCGAGGACGAGGCGGCGCCGAACTGGCGCGAGACCGCCGCGAAGCGCAACCACGACGAGTCGGCGAAGTGGGAGCCCGTCGACCTCGGCCGTCTCGAGGGGACGCTGCGTCCCTACCAGAAGGAGGGCGTCTACTGGATGCGCTTCCTCGAGAAAAGCGGCCTCTCCGGTCTGCTGGCGGACGAGATGGGCCTCGGCAAGACGCTCCAGACCCTGACCTGGCTCTCGCTCGAGCGCACCGACCCCGAGGCGCGCGGCAAGCCGGCCCTCGTGGTGTGCCCGACCTCGCTCGTCCAGAACTGGGCCGCCGAGGCGGAGAAGTTCACGCCCTGGCGGAAGAAGCTCGTGATCTCCGGCCCCGACCGCGCGGCCTGGTTCGACCGCATTCCCGAGTACGACCTCGTCATCACCTCCTACGCGCTCCTCCAGCGCGACCTCGAGGACGCCTACCTGGACAAGACCTTCTCCGTGGTCGTGCTCGACGAGGCGCAGCACATCAAGAACCGCCAGACGCGCAACGCGAAGGCGGCCAAGCAGCTGCAGTCCGTCCAGAAGCTCGTCCTCACCGGCACGCCCGTCGAGAACTCGGTCGCGGACGTCTGGAGCATCTTCGACTTCCTTCTGCCGGACTACCTCGGCCGCTACGACCTGTTCAAGGCGACCACGCAGGAGCCGATCGAGGCCGGCGGTCCCGAAGGGCAGGCCGAGCAGGAGAAGCTGCGCCGCAAGCTGCACCCGTTCATCCTCCGCCGTCTGAAGCAGACGGTCGCGAAGGACCTGCCGGAAAAGATCATCAAGGTCGCCTACTGCCCGATGACGCCCGAGCAGCAGCACTGGTACAACAAGCTGCTGAGCGACGCGCGCAGCCGCATCGGCGACATGGTCAAGGAGAAGGGCTTCGCGAAATCCCGCATGGAGATCCTCGCGGTGCTCATGCGCCTGCGCCAGGTCGCGAGCCACCTCGGGCTGCTCAAGGAGTACCGCGAGAAGCACCCGGATGCCGAAGGCGCCGAACTCTCGGGCAAGCTGGAGATGTTCTTCGAGATGCTGGACGAGGCGATCGATGGCGGGCACCGCGTGCTCGTCTTCAGCCAGTTCGTCTCGATGCTCACGATCCTGCGCCGCGAACTCGAGGCGCGGAAGATCCGCTACTGCTATCTCGACGGCGAGACGAAGGACCGACTTGGCGCCTGCCGCACGTTCAACCAGGACGAGTCGATACCGCTCTTCCTCATCTCGCTGCACGCCGGCGGCACGGGCCTCAACCTCACGGGCGCGGACATGGTCGTGCACTTCGATCCCTGGTGGAACCCCGCGGTCGAGGCCCAGGCCACCGACCGCGCGCACCGCATTGGCCAGAAGCGCACGGTCTACGTGGTGAAGATGATCGCCTCGAACTCCGTCGAGGAACGCGTCCTCGCCCTGCAGCAGAAGAAGCAGCTCGTCATCGACGCGACCGTCGGCACGACCGACGAGGCGGCCGTACAGAAACTCACCTACGACGACATCAAGTCCATCGTGGGGCTGTAGGACTTTGTCGAAACGCCTGTTTTTGGTAGAATCATCCCGTCATGCGTCTCGCGATCCTCTCCAATGTCACCGTCTCGGTCCTCGCGGGCATGCTCGCGAAGGAGCATGCCGTCTGGACGCCGTCCGGCTTCGACACGTGGCTGCAGACGGCCCTCGAGCCGCCGCGGGAACTCGTGGACTTCGCGCCCGAGGTCGTCTACGTGCTGCTTGACGCCCGTTTCGCGCCCCTGTCCGCCTCCGCGGAACAGGTCGGGCAGGCCATCGCGTCCCTGCGCGCCCGCCTGCCCGGCGTGCCGGTGATTGCGCCCGACCTCGCACGCCTCGCGGCCGACTGGGGCGATGCGTTCCACGACGAGCGGATGTGGAAGCTCGGCGCGATGCCGTTCTCGCTGAAGGGACTGCAGGCGCTGCGCAATCTCACGGGGCTGAAGAAGGTGCTCGCCCTTGACCTCGACAACACGCTCTGGAAGGGCGTCGTCGGCGAGGACGGTGTGGCCGGCATCGAGCCCGACGTCCGGTTCCAGCGCGAAATCAAGGCGCTCAAGGACCGCGGCACGCTGCTCGTCGCGCTCTCGCGGAACAACGCCGCGGACGTGGAAGATGTCTGGGACGATCCGCGCATGGCGCTGAAGCGGGAGGACTTCGTCGCCTTCGGCGTGGACTGGAACGAGAAGTCCGACAATCTTGCGAAAATCGCCGCGGACCTCAAGCTCGGCACGGACGCCTTCGTGTTCGTGGACGACAATCCGGCCGAGCGCGCCCGCATGCGCGCGGCGCGGCCCGAGGTCGCGGTCCCCGAGTTCCCGCCCCCGCTCGCGGACTACTTCCCGCCGCGCGCCGTGACGGCCGAGGACCTCGCGAAGACGGAGCTGTACCGGGCCGAGGCGCAGCGGAAGGCGCTCGCCGCGTCGGGCCTCTCGGTCTACGACTACCTGAAGACGCTCGAGATCTGGGCGGAGGTCCATCCGGCCCGGCCCGAGGAGTTCGCGCGCATTGCGCAGCTCTCGCAGAAGTCGAACCAGTTCAACGTCCTGACGCACCGCTATTCGGAGGACGAAGTCGCGCGCTTCGCGTCCGATCCGGCTCGCATCCTCCTCGCCGTCCACGCGGGCGACCGCTTCGGCGACCAGGGGCTCATCGCATTTGCCCAGATACTTTTCCCTGGCGCGACCACCGTCTGCCCCGAGTCGAACAATCAGGCAGTCAAACAATCAAGCAATCCCGAATTGCTGGACTTCGTCATGAGCTGCCGGGCGATGAACCGCCACCTCGAGTTCGCCGTGCAGGACAGCCTGGAGCGCGTGCTGGCGATGCGCGGCGAGATGTTCCTGCGCGCCGCCTGGCGCCGCACGGAGCGGAACGCCCCGGTGCGCGACCTCTTCGACCGGCTGGGCTATTCCCTCCTGGACGCCTCCGAAGACGCGCGGGCCTACGAACTCAACCTCCTCAACGTCCCGCTCCGCCACTACGCGGTCCACGTGAAGGGCGAGCTCGGGTGACCCATCCATCGGCTCCAGGACAAAGTTGCGCGAAAGTCCGCCTCCGGCGCCAGTTCAGCCCCCCGTACCTCCCACCTCTTCACGCGTCACGCGCACCTGCGTCCGTGCTGTTGGGTTGCGCGCCGGCCCCCGGCGCACAACCGAAGCGCAGGAGCCCGCATTGAGTGGACCGTTTGGCTCGTTCTTTCGGATGACAACGTGGCACGAGAGGCGGACTCTCGTGGAGGTTGGGGCAACCGCCTGGGACGGGTGCGACGGAGACCTCTGAGACAGGTGAGACGGGTGAGACAGGTGAGACGGGTGAGACGGGTGAGACAGGT
>JAEDMN010000109.1 GCA_016302985.1 Kiritimatiellia bacterium
GCGGGGATGGCGGGACTTCCTGTTTTTAACATGATGGCAGGATCACGGGATGGACGGGATGCGCGTCCGGCCGGCAGGTGTGGTCTGCGGGGGCGAGAAAGTTGTGCATTCCATTGCGAGTCGCTCGGCCAGGGAGGTGCGGCGCTCGCGGACGGTGTTCGTCTCGATGGCCTGCTTGACGGCCCAGGCGGCGCCGATGACGAGCACGAGCTTCTTGCCGCGGGTGATCGCCGTGTAGAGCAGGTTCCGCTGCAGCATCATGTAGTGCTGGCGGTGCAGGAGCACGATGACCGCGGGGTACTCGCTGCCCTGCGACTTGTGGATCGTCGTCGCGTAGGCGAGCGTCAGCTCGTCCAGGTCGCCCGCGCGGTACTCGACGGGACGGCCGTCGAAGAGCACCACGAGGGACCGTTCGCCGGTGTCGACGGACTGCACGAACCCGACGTCGCCGTTGAAGACGTCCTTGTCGTAGTTGTTCCGCAGCTGCATCACGCGATCGCCGCCGCGGAAGAGGGTGCCGCCACGCGCGATGGACGGCCCGGTCCCATTCAGCTGCTGCTGGATGACCGCGTTGAGGTTCTCCGCGCCGAGCAGGTTCCGCCGCATGGGCGTGAGCACCTGGACGTCCTGTAGCGGCTCCATCCGGAAATGGCGGGGGATGCGCGTCGTCATGAAGTCCAGCGCATAGGCGAGGGCCTTCTGCGGGTCCTCCTGCGGAATGAAGTAGAAGTCGCTTTCTCCCTGCCGCGTCTCGAACGGTTCGCCCGCGTTCACGTGGTGGGCGTTGCGGACGATGAGGCCGGAGCTGTCCTGGCGGAAGATCTGGGTGAGCTGCGAGGTGGGCACCGTCCCCGAGCGGATGAGGTCGTGCAGCACGTTGCCGGGACCGACGGACGGCAGCTGGTCCGTGTCGCCGACCAGGATGAGCACGGCCGTGCGCGGAAGCGCCGCCACGAGGTCGGCCATCAGACGGATGTCGACCATCGAGGTCTCGTCGAAGATGAAGACGTCACCCGGCAGCGGATTCTCCGCGTTGTAGGTGAACTCGTTCGTCTGCGGGTTGTACTTCAGCAGGCGGTGAAGCGTCTGCGCCGGCGCGCCCGTGGACTCGGTCATGCGCTTCGCGGCGCGGCCGGTCGGCGCGGCCTGCAGGATGCGGAGCGCATGCTCGCCCTTCCGCGCGCCGTAGATCTCGACGAGCGCGCGGATGATCGTCGTCTTGCCGACGCCCGGGCCGCCCGTGACGATGGACACCTTCGAGCCGAGCGAGGTGCGGACGGCCTGCAGCTGCGCGGGCGCAAGCGTGAAGCCGGTCTTCTTCTCCCACCAGGCGACGGCCTTCCCCGCGTCGATCGGCTGGAAGCCCGGCTGCGCCCCCAGCAGGTCCTTCAGCTTCGCGGCCACGCGCCGCTCGGCCGACCAGAGATCGCGCAGGTAGATCCGCTCGTCCTCCTTGACGACGCGGCCATCGTCGATTTCGGCCTTCAGGGCCTCGGCGAGAATCTCGACGGAAATGCCCACGAGCTCCTGCGCGTGCAGAAGCAGGTCCGGCTCGGACGTCCAGCAGTGCCCGCCATCGTCCGCCTCGGTGCGGAGCGTGTGGACGACCGCGGCCCGCGCCCGCAGCGGGGAGTCCTTCGGCATGCCCACGGACATGGCGATCTTGTCTGCGGTCGAAAAGCCGATTCCCCAGATGTCGCGACAGAGCCGGTAGGGGTCCTTCTTGATGATCGCGACCGAGTCCGGACCGTACTTCTTGTAGATCTTGGTGGTCTTCGCGACGGAAATGCCGTAGGTCTGCGTGAAGATCATGATCTCCCGCGTCGCGCGGCCCTCGCGCCAGCCCTTCACCACGGCCTCGATCTTCTTCGGCCCCACCTTCGGAATCTCCTGGAGACGCCCGGAATGGTGGTCGAGGACGTCGATCGTGTCCACGCCGAAGCGGTCGACGATGCGGTTCGCGAGGACGGGGCCGATGCCGCGGATGAGCCCGCTCGCGAGATAGCGGCGGATGCCCTCCGCGGACTTCGGCGGGATGCACTCCATCGTCTTCGCCTTGAACTGCCGCCCGCGCGCGGGGTCGTTGACCCACTCGCCGGTCGCATGCAGCTCCTCCCCCTCCCAGGCGGCCGCGCAGGCGCCCAGCACCGTGACGACCTGCTCGGCGAGACGGAACCTCCCGTCGTCCGCCAGCGCGACGTGGAGGACTGTGAAGCCCGTCTCGTCGTTCCGGAAGACGACTGAGCGGACGGTCCCATCGACCGTCTCGAGCGCCCCGCCGTTCTGCCGCGTCTCCGCCATCCGCGCCTACGGGTTCACCGTCACGGTGCCGACCGGGAACCGGTCCCTCGTCTTCTCCAGCCGCAGCGAGAGCGTCTGGCGCGACTCGTTCTCACGGCCCCAGTTCGTGAAGACGGTGGCCGTCACGGTCGCGGGGCCCAGCAACGTCTGCTGGCGGCTGCCGAAGTAGTTCACGAGGATCTTGTAGTCGCCCTTCGCGCCCGTCTTCTTGAGGTACTCCTCGGGGCCGTAGCCCGTGGTGACGTCATGCGAGACGAAACCGCCGGAGAGCGTGCGGCGGTGGCCGTAGTAGGCCTCCTCGCCGTCCGGCTCGAGCACGTGCAGGTCGATGTCCGTGTTGTCGACATCCCACTCCATCGCGATGCGCACGTCCATGTCGAGCAGCTTGCGGAACGCGGCGTCGCAGGCCGGGACGGCCGGCTTGCCGCCTTCGGGCCACTGCTGCCGGTCGCTCCAGGCCGCGAGGACGTTGAACTCCTCGATCGCCACGACCGCGGTCCAGATTCCGCTGTCCACCTTCCAGGGCGTGAACGCCGTCTTGTGGTAGAGCTTCAGCGCTTCCGCGACGTCCGCCGCGGACCTGTTCTTCCGGCCGCGCTCCTCGAGCACGATCGCGAGGTCGCGGAAAGAGAACGGCTGCTCGGCGCGCAGCTTCGCCACCTTGCGGAGGATCGGCAGCGCGAGGTCGTACTCGCCCGCCTCCTTCAGGCGCCACGCGTATGTGCGCAGCAGGCCCGCGTCCTCGATCCGGAGTTCGGAGAGGTTGGAGAGGATGCGCACCGCCAGCCGGGTCTCCTTCAGCGAGAAGAAGTAGCCCGCGCAGTCCAGGTAGAACGCCGGCGACTTGGCGTACTTCTTCCGCTGCACCAGGTATTCGCCGTACACGACCTCCGCGCCCGAACCCGGGCCGAGCGCCGTCCGCGCGTCCTTGATCGCCTGCAGGTAGGGCGTCTGGGGGTCCCAGGCCTTGACGGAGACGGAGGCGTTCACGCTGCGCGGCGCGACCGCGGACTTCTGCGCGCGCGCCCGTGTGGAGAGTTCCATGACGGGCGCCTCCAGCATCTCGTCGGCGTCTCGGGAAACCGCACCCCTCGCAAGCGCCGGCCTTCTTGCCGAGAAGTTGGCCCTGCCGACGGACCGATCCTCTTCCATGTCCGCGCTTTCGGCGGCCTCGACCATCCGCGAATCGGACTGCCGCGCGGCTCTGCTCTCCACCCGCATGGCGACCGCGGCCGCCTCGAAAAGGCCGCTCGTCGGCGTCTTCGGCTTCGGGGGGATGGGGTTCTCCCACCACGCGACACGCTCCTTCCATTCCCTCTCAAGGCGAGCGAGATGGTCCTTCGCGCGAAGCTCCTCCTCCTGCGCCCGCGCGGACGCGCTCGGACGGCGGGCGGCCCACTTCGCATGCAGGTCGGCGGCGGATTCCGGCGGCTCGACGTCGTACTTCAGCCACTGGTCGAGGGTCTCGAAGACGATCAGGCTCGTCGCGGGGCTCGTAAGGCCGTAGCGACGCCCGAGCGCAAGCAGCTCCTCGGCGTTGTCCTCCGCGCGCGGGGACAGCTCGTCGACGCGGCTGGAGGCCCAGGCGGTCGCGAGCGTGCGCCCGTCCCGCGCGTCCGCGCGCTTCACCTGCACGGGCTTCGACCGGCGGCCGGCGCCGTAGTCGAGCGCAACCTCGGCGGACTCGGCCGTCAGGCGGCCGAGCACGGTCACGCGGCCCGACGCCGCCTGGCCGACGCCCTGGACGTTCGCGAAGCCCGTCCCCTCGACGCCCTGCAGCGTCGCCGCGGGATGGGCGATCTCGGCCAGGGCCTGGGCGGGCGTGCGCCGCGCGAGGTCGACGACGCGTCCCCCGCAGGCGCGGCGCAGCGTCGCGAAGTCCTTCGTCGCGCCCGAGACGAGGGCGACCGGCTTGTTCGCGCCGAAGTCGGGTTCGCCCTCCGAGAGGACGTCCATGCCGTCCGTGAACAGCAGCGTGCGGTTCTCGCAGCGGTTCGCGCGGTGCATCTCCGCCAGCGCCGCGAGGTCGGTTCCGCCGTCATAGGGGACGCGGGCCAGGCAGGACTTCAGTTCGGCGCGCGTCGCGCAGATCCGCGGCTTCTCCACTTCGTTCCGGAAGACGACCAGCTCGTAGCAGGCGTTCTCGGGCAGTTCGTCGACCACGGCCAGGGCAGCCTTCACGTCCGCTTCGGACCGACTGCCGGACGCGTCCCAGAGGATGCGCCACGTGGTCGGCAGGCTCGTCTGCGCGGTCTCCAGCGCCGGCGCCTTCTCGCTCACCGCGAACCAGTATTCCTCCCCGGCCTTCTCGACCGCGACGAGGCTCTCCGGCAGCGCGGGCAGCGCGACCGTGACGTCCGTCTCCGGCGTCACGTCCGCATCCGCGACCTCGCTCCGCCAGACGGCCTCGGCCTCGGCGAAGCGGTTGTCCCCCAGGCCGCCGAGGACGGGCTTCGGCATGCCGCCGCCCATCGGGACGGTGATCGCGACCTTGCGCGACGCGAGCTTCGTGCGCGGCATCGTCAGCACGAGCGCGGCGTCGCCGTTCGGCGCGAAGGCGAGCGGCGCGACATAGTCGACGCGCAGACGACGGGAGCCCCGCGCGGGAATCGGGTAGATGCGCGTGCGGTAGGCGTTGCCCTTCAGGTGTTCGACGAGGCCCGGGTCAACGCCCTTCTTGACCTCGGCCTCGAACGCGACGCGCGCCTTCTCCTTCGGCACGACCACGCCGTCCGTCAGCACGCCGTCCACATCGAGCGCGTAGCCGCAGACGCTCGCGCCGTCCGGCAGCGGGAACTCGAGCGCACCCTCGAGCGCGCGACCGTTGGAATTGCCCACGACGATCGTCGTCTTCACGACGGCGAACGCGCCGCTCACCCGGGCGTCGACGCGCCATTCGGTCACGTCGACCGGCTTTTCATCCGACCGCAAGCCGACGGGCCGCACGATGGGCGGGACGGCGGGCTGCAGGGGCGGTTCGGAGGGATGGTTCGGAACGGCGATGGCGATGGAATTCGCCGTCCCCTCCAGGACTCCGGCCAACAGGGCCAGCGCCGCGATTTTCTTCAGTTGATTCTTCATTTTTCCCTCCTCATGTGAAAGCTCCATCACGTATACGCCGCCGGATTGGCCAATCTTACGGGATTCGCTTCACGGACTCTATCCTCTCACTCATCCGCGTTTCCCACATTCCAGCGCCCCGCTTCAGCAGAGGCCGAAGTGCTTCAGGGCGGCGGCGACCCCGTCCTCGTCGTTGGAGCACGAGACGTAGTCCGCGGCCGCGAGCACCTCGGGCGCCGCGTTCGACATCGCGACGCCCACGCCCGCCGCCTCGATCATCGTGAGGTCGTTCCCGCCGTCCCCGAAGGACATGCAGTTCGCGAGGGTCAGTCCGAGCGACTCGGCGAAGCGCTTCAGCGCCACGCCCTTGTGCGCCGTCTTCAGGTTGACCTCGACGTTGTTCCAGGTCGAGGACGTCGTCTTGAGATCCGGGAAGCGCGCCGCGATTTCGCGTTCGGCCGCGCGGAGCGCCTTCGCGTCCGGGTCGTCGAGGCGGGAGAAGAACATGCTCTTCTGCACGTTCCCCTCCGCGCGCGTCGCCTCGAGATGGGCCTTCAGCTCGGGGACCCCGTTCCGGAAGTCGGCGATCATCTTCACGTAGTGCTCGTTCGTCGCGTATTCGGGCGACTTGTCCTTGAACGCCTGCGTCATCCAGCCCCAGTTGTTCCGGTAGCAGTCGTAGATGACGTCGTAGCCGTCCAGCAGGCGCATGAGGTCGAGCGCCATGTCGAGCGGGATCTCCTCGCGCACGAGCGCGGTGTCGGTTTCGCGGTCGTAGACCTGCGCGCCATTGATGGTGATCGCGTAGCGCACGAACGGGAGGTCGCGGATGCACGCGGGCATCATGCCGAAGAACCGCCCGGTCGTCGGCACGATCAGCGCGCCCTTCGCCGCGGCCGCGGCCAGGGCCGCGCGGTTGCCCTCGGAGAGACGCTTCTGCGAGTCGAGCAGCGTGCCGTCCAGATCCAGGGCGATGATGCGTATGGGGGCCATGGTTACATCCTTCCTTCCAGCAGTTTCCCGGGCGGCTTCAGTTCGCCCCGCACACGGCGAGCCGGGCCAGCGTCCACAGCGTGGTCGGTCTCACAAGACCCGTGCCGCCCGCGAAGGCGGACGGCACGAATCCAAGGCCGCCCAGAGCGGCGGCCGACCGCAGGAACCCGCGGCGCGTCGGACCGGCCAACTGGGCTGCGCGGTCCATGTGGCCTAGGCGTTGTACGTCGCGGCGGACGTGTTGCCGCCGTGGCCGGTCCAGTTCGTGTGGAAGAACTGGCCGCGCGGCTGGTCGAGGCGCTCGTAGGTGTGCGCGCCGAAGTAGTCGCGCTGGGCCTGCAGCAGGTTCGCCGGGAGACGCTCCGTCGTGTAGCCGTCGAAGTAGCTGAGCGCGGACGTCATCGCCGGGGCGGGGATGCCGTACTTCATCGCGGCGGCCGCGACCTCGCGCCACGCCGGGACCAGCTTCTCGATCGTCGCCTTGAAGTAGGGGTCGAGCAGCAGGTTGGAGAGCTGCGGGTTGTTGTCGTAGGCCTCCTTGATCTTGCCGAGGAAGACGGACCGGATGATGCAGCCGCCGCGCCACATGAGGGCGATGCCGCCGTAGTTCAGGTTCCAGTTGTACGTCTTCGCGGCCGTGCGCATGAGCGTGTAGCCCTGGGCGTAGGAGATGATCTTCGAGGCGTAGAGCGCCTGGCGGATCGCCTCGACGAACGCGGCCTTGTCGCCCTCGAACGCCGGGATCTTGCGCGCATAGGCCTTCGCGGCCTCGATGCGGTCCGCCTTCATGGCGGAGAGGCAGCGCGCGAACACGGCCTCGCCGATGAGCGTCAGCGGCACGCCCTCGTCGAGCGCCGCGATGCCCGTCCACTTGCCCGTGCCCTTCTGGCCGGCCGTGTCGAGGATCTTCTCGACGATCGGGGAGCCGTCCGTGTCCTTGTAGGCGAGGATGTCGCGCGTGATCTCGATCAGGTAGCTGTCGAGCTCCGTCGTGTTCCACTTCCTGAAGACCTCGTGCATCTCGTCGTCGGACATGCCGAGCAGGTCGCGCATGAGCTGGTAGCTCTCGCAGATGAGCTGCATGTCGCCGTACTCGATGCCGTTGTGGACCATCTTGACGAAGTGGCCGGCGCCGTTCTCGCCCACCCAGTCGCAGCACGGGGAGCCGTCCTCGACCTTCGCGCAGATGCCCTGGAAGATCGGCTTGACGAACGGCCACGCCGCGGGCGAGCCGCCCGGCATCATGGACGGCCCCTTGAGCGCGCCCTCCTCGCCGCCGGAAACGCCCGTGCCGACGTAGAGCAGGCCCTTGGACTCGACGTACTGCGTGCGGCGGATCGTGTCCGGGAAGTGGCTGTTGCCGCCATCGATGATGATGTCGCCCGGCTCCAGCAGCGGGATCAGCTGGTCGATCATGCCATCCACGGCCGCGCCGGCCTTGACCATCATGAAGACCTTGCGGGGCTTCGCGAGGTTATCCACGAGCTCCTGCATCGTGCGGCACCCGATGATGTTCCTGCCCTTCGCGCGGCCGTTGACGAACGCGTCGACCTTGTCGACCGTTCGGTTGTAGCACGCGACCGTGAAGCCCTTCGACTCCATGTTCATGATGAGGTTCTCGCCCATCACGGCGAGACCGATGAGACCAATGTCGGCTTTCTGCATGGACTATCCTTATTCGGGGTGAAATCAACGGGCCAAATTATAGCACACTTTACCCTCCAGTCGGCGGACGGGGGCATTCGCCCCGGACGCGACCGGGCCCCTACCGCACGATGACCGTCAGTCCGAGCGTGTGGTCGAGATAGAGCGTGTTCGCCTCGCGCTTCACGCGCCACCTGGCGGCCTTGAGGGCGTCGGACGGCCTGAACGCGTTCGCCGGGAACGCGGCGCCCTCCTCGACCGTCAGGATCGGATAGCTGACGGAACGCGTCGTGTCGGCGAGGAACGCGAGGTCGTCGCCTGTCGCCGTCACGGTCACGTCGCCCGCGGGGAAGGTCAGCGACGCGTCGGAGCCGATCGTGAGCGGCACGCCGCCCGCCAGGTCGCCTTCGCGGAGCGTCCAGACGGACGAATTCACCTTGACCGCGCCGCGGCGGACCGTCGGCACGCCCGCGAGGGCCGGGACGACGAACGGCGTGTAGGGCAGGGTGTCGTCGATGTCCAGCGTCGTGCCGGAACCGAACGCCGCGGGGCCCTCGAACGTCAAACGGTACGGCGCGGGATCGAGACTGTCCTTCGTCTGCAGCGAGGCGCGCAGGAAGGAGGCGTCGCCCGGGTCGACGAGCTTCGCGTAGTAGGCCGAGTTCGTCACGCAGCGGGCCTGCCAGTCCACGCCGATGCCGAAGTTCGACACCCAGCCCCGGTCCGTGTTGGGCTGCGGCCCGCGCGTGGTGTCCCACCAGTTGCCCATGTAGATGAAGATCGGCTGCCAGCCGGCCTTCAGCGTGACCGGATTGTACATCGCGAGGCGCGCATAGCCGACGGGGATGCGGTCGAGGTCGTTATAGTTGTCGTTGAAGCGCGCGCACGTCACGCCGCCGATGATCACGCGGCAGCCGCGCGCCGTGGAGGTCATGAAGTTGCAGCGCACGTCCGCGCCCTCCTCGCCGGGCACGCGGATGTAGCCCGTGTAGTAGTGCGCCTGGTCGACGCCGTCCGGCCAGGCCTTGTAGGCGTAGTCCGCGCCGGACGTGACGCCGGAGAGGGGGAGGCCGCCCGGGACGGCCGTCTCTGTCACGGCGCCGCTGTTTCCGGGACGGTAGTAGTAGTTGAGTCCGCCCAGATTCTCCGGCACGCGCGTGCCGAGCGTGAGGGATCCGGACTGGACGTCCGCCGCGCCCTTGACCTTCAGCGGCAGCGCGACGCGCAGATCGCCCGCCCCCGTCTTCGCCAGGGACTTGACGGACATCGCGGCCGTCAGCGTCTTGCCCGTGACGGTGCCGACGCCGTCCACGACGAAGTCGGGCAGCGTCACCGGCCTGTCCGACCAGTTCCAGAGTTCGGCATTGCGAAGCTTCAGCGGCGCACCGTCCGCCGGCACGGCGCCGTCGTCCCACACGACGACGCCGCCGGTGGCGCGTCCGTTCTCGGCGACGCCCGTCAGGTCGAGTCCGCCCCGGAAGTCGTTCGTCGGCCCGTTGATCTGCACCCAGCCGCCCTTGCCGCCCGTGAAGCCGCCGGGGCCCGTGACGTAGCCACGCCACTGGGTCTGGTGGTTCTTCGAGATGTCGTTCTTCAGCGTTCCCCGAAGCTCGAGCACGCCGTTGATGATGCCGCGGTTGTCCGTGCCCTCGAGCTTGAACGCGTCGTTTCCGGTGTGGAGCGTCGTGTTGTCCTCCATCACGAAACGGTGGTTCAGCCAGGACGACGAGTTGAAGAAGGAGAGCGTCGAACCCGACTTGAACAGGGCCGTCTTCGCGGCGGAGGTGCCGTCCACGTTGGCCTGGAACTCGAACGCGCCGCCTTCGGCCGTCAGGTTGCCGGCGTTCGCGACGGTCAGGGCGACGAGGTAGAAGCAGCCGCTGGAGAAGGACGTCGTCAGGTCGAAGCCCTTCATGTCGAAGGCCGTGTAGCGGAAGTCGCAGCGCAAGGTGCCCGTGACGCGCGTGTCGCCCTCGAGCGTGACCTTGCGGCAGAAGTCCGCCGCGGTCACCTTGTTCTGCAGCGCGCCGTTGTCCGCCCAGCCCGTCCCCTTCAGGTGGATGTGTTCGTTCGCGAACGAGGGGCTTTTCCCGTTCGTGTCGCTGGCGACATGGTTGATCAGCGTGCCGCCGTCGACGAACGTGTCGCCGTCGGCCGTGCCGAGCGCCCCGCGCGTCAGCACGTCGTAGTAGCCCTCGCGGACGGTGATCGGCCCCGTGTAGCCGGCCATTTCGTCGCCGGCCTGGACCGTGCCCGCGCCCGTCTTGACGAGCCCGCCCGCGCCGAACTGCGCCACGTGCTCCGCCGTCAGGGCGACGTGTTCGTCCGCGGACGCGTTCAGCGTCGTGACGCCGGTCTCGGAATCGGTTTCGATCGTCAGCGCCCGCGCACCGCCCGCGAGACAGGTTCCGGCGGCCAGAACGGCGGCGAGTTTGCAATGTCCAATGTCAAGCATAGGTGCTCCTTCCCGCCTTCCAGTAGCCAACGCAACACTCGTTGCGTAGCATGGTCAGGCAAGTACTTTCTCGTGATTGGCTGGTAGTATAGCAGTTTCCAGTTAGGCCAGCAAAGCGGGCTTCAGCCGAACACGAATTACAAATGACCCCCGCAGCCCGGCTCCGCCGCGCCGCGCGGGCCATTTGCA
>JAEDMN010000355.1 GCA_016302985.1 Kiritimatiellia bacterium
GCGATCGACCGGCGTCCCGACAAGGCGAACGAGATCTCCGCGCTGATGGTGATGGCGATCTGCGGCGGCGGCATCTCGACGTTCCTGATGGGCGTCGTGCGCCAGCACGGCGGCGCGCGGGGCATGACGTTCGTCCTGCTCGCGTGCCTCGCCTACCTGCTGGTGCTCGGCCTCTTCGCCGCCCGGCGCGTCCGCACGAAGGCCTGACGGTCAGGGACGGACTTCGATCCGGCCTACGGGATAGCGGCGGTTGCGGCCGTGCGCGAGGGGCAGGGCGATTTCGGGCGTGCCCTGCTTCGAGCCGACCGACACGCAGAGCGTGTAGACGCCCGGCTTCAGCATCGCGTAGGACGTGCCGGGGTCCATGCCCGCCGCGCGGGCGGCGGTGACGACGGGATCGGGCTCGAGCACGGGGACGGTGCGGCCGAAGCGGCAGCGGCTCTCCCGCGTGACGGGCTTCTCGACGCCGTCGAGCGTGGGGTCGAGACGGCGGAAGCTGAAGGACGGGTCCGTCACGGACCACTGGACCGCGCCCGCGTCGTCCATGAGCGACCATGTGAGGCGCGCGTCGGCGTGCAGCCAGCTGACGCCGGCATTGACCCAGGTGGAGCGCACGGTCACGGGCTCGCCCGCCTTCACCTGTTCGGGGTACGTGGCCTCGCGCAGCTGGAAGCGGTAGCCGAGGCGGCGGTTGATCTGCGCCCAGACGTCCTTCGTCGCCTGGTAGAACGGTTCGGGGAAGGCGTGGATCGAGAGGTAGCTGGCCTGGTGCTTCTCGATGCAGGGCAGCAGGCGCTCCGTCACCCAGCGGCCGCGCTGTTCGCACATGGTCCAGTGTCCGTTCTCGATCACGACGGGAGTCTCGGGCGCGAAGTTGCGCGCCCAGTGGCTGTGGGCCCAGGAACCCTCGACGTTGTAGGTGGGGCGCGGCTCGGGTCCCATGCAGAAGATGGAGTCGTCGCGGTAGCCGACGCCGAGTTCGCGGGCGAACTTCATGAGCGGGGCTTCGGGTTCCTGTCCGCCCGAGCCGGCGACGTCGTCCGAGATGATCAGCAGCGTGTTCGGCAGGACGCGGCGGTGCAGCTGCAGGTGGAGGCGCACGAGGCGGTCCGTCTCCGCCTTCGAGAGCTTCGAGGTGTCGCCCGTGTGGCCTTCGCCGTACATGCCGATGCTGCCGACGTCGACGAACGCGACGTTCGGGTCGCCGTCGTAGCGGTCCGCGAAGGCGCGCAGGAACTTCTCGTACTTCGCGAGGAAGACGGGGTCGTCGTAGACGGGTTCCCAGCGCGCGGGGAAGGACTTCCCCTTCTCGACGTGCGCCTTGTAGTTGAACCAGATGCCCTTCGCGCCGGCCTCGCGGACGTAGTCGGGGCAGGCGTTCGTCGTCTGGTTGCAGCAGATGACGCGGAAGGCGATCTTCTTGCCCTTCGCGATCCAGTTCTGGGCGACCGAATCGACCATGTCCCAGCGGTAGTCGCCCTCGGTCGGTTCGATCTCGCTCCAGAGGAAGCGGAAGTAGACGGTCGAGGTGCCGGGGAACCAGTCCAGCGTGTCGCCGTGGGGCGTGTTCGCCCCGTAGGCCCACATGCGGCCCGCCATGTGGTAGAAGACGAGGCCCATGTCCGGATTGACGAGCGCCTCGCCCGTATCCGCGGGCCGGACGGTCACCGCCCCGGCCATCATTCCCCAGAACAACGCGCACGCCAGCAAAATGCCTTTTTTCATCAGCGACTCCGATCTTTCCAGTCCTCTTTCCAGATTGTCGAGGGTCATTCTATCCGTTTCGTGCCGTCGGCGCAACCCGGGGCTCGGACGTTTCACCTTTCACCAACAACCGATGCATGCCCTGGAGATGTTTATATAAACATTCACCTCGCCCATCGCATTCCAAACCGATCTCCTGCCCTTCAGCAGAAGCATGTTCCCGAGTTTCAGTTTCCATCCCCGTCCGCATCTGACATCACGACTTGCCGGCCCGATGGGGATAGAGCATCTCAATGCGGGCATGCCACGCCATCCACGAAACACGACATGTTTATATAAACGTCTCAAGTTACCGCCCCAGCAGACGCCAAGCTGGGATGCTGGGTTGGCATATTTATATAAAAGTCTCAAGGCACCACCCCGGTGGGCGCCACGCGTGGAAGCCGGGCTGGCATGTTTATATAAAAGCCTCAAGGCACCACCCCGGTGGGCGCCACGCGTGGAAGCCGGGCTGGCATGTTTAT
>JAEDMN010000356.1 GCA_016302985.1 Kiritimatiellia bacterium
AGCTCGTGCCCTGCTTGACCGCGAAGGAGTTGCCGAAGACGATGAAGTCGACGCCCCAGGGGTTCTTCGGATCGTCGATGACGTCGTGGTCGAACTTGATCGTCACGAAGCCGGGCTCCTCCCATTCCTCGTCGCCGATCAGGCTCATCAGGAGCCCGCCGCCGAAGGCCGGGTAGGCGGGATTGATCACGCTTCCCGTGTCGTTGTACTGCGCGTCCGCCGAGAAGATGCCCATGGTCGGGTGGCCGAGCACGTTGGCCTCCGCGTTGTAGCGCAAGTCGGACTCGAGTGTGTACGAGTCGACGACCTCGAAGCCGTAGGGCGACTCCGCGGGGACGGGCGTGGACGCGGGGCCTGTCCCCAGGCGGACGGTGAAGACGTCGCCGTTCTGCGGCACCGTCGCGCCGGGGAACGTCCAGTCCCCCGCGGCCGCGAGGGCGGCGGGGTCCGTGCACGTGCCTGCCGCCTTGTTCCACGCCGGATGGCAGTCGTTCACGTCGTAGCCGAAGAACGTCAGGGCGTCGTCGGCGACGAGCCGCGGGTCCTCGTGCACGATCCGGCGGACGACCTCCGCCAGGTTCGTGCACGTGCCGCGCCACTTGTAGCCCCAGGCGCGCGCGCCGCCCCTGTCGCCCCAGTCGACGACGACGGCGCACTTCGAGGACCCCTCGCCGACCCAGTAGTGGACGTCGGAGAGGGAGAAGGCCGCCGCGCCGGAGACGGCGAGGAGGGTGGACGCGAACAGGAGGCTGCGCATGGGCGGATTCCTTTTACTGGGCGGGATTGCGGGTGGCGACCACCTTGAAGAAGGCGGCGCCCCCGGACTTCGGCGCGGTCAGGACGGCCGAGCCGTTCTCGGCGCGGACCCAGCTCGTCGGGGCGGCGAACGCGGCCGTCGGGGAGGGCGCCGTCGCGAGGCCGTAGTAGCAGCCGTCGACGACGTTGCCCGGAACGACCGTCACGGTGTCGGCCGCGACGGAGATGCTTTCAATCGTCGGCGCCACGAGCGGGGCGGGGAAGGTCATGGCGGCGACGGGGTCGTAGTGGCTCGTGGTGTCCACGTAGTTGTCGACGTAGTCGAACGTGGGGTTCACGTAGGTGGACGCGTAGGTGCAGACGCGCCAGCAGATCCAGCCGCCGTTCTCGACGGCGGTCAGGGACATGCCGTTCGGCGTCTCGACGACTTCGTCGCGCGGGAACGTCTCGCCTTCGCCGGCGAGGAGCATCCAGGACGTGCCCGCGTAGTAGTAGAATTCCTCGTCCATGTCGAAGTAGTCCTCGACGGCGCCCACGAGGTCCGGCGTGTTCGGATTGTTGTCGTGGTCGTAGGCGATCTGCTGGAGGAACCCGCCGTACTGGCTTTGGGAAATCGTGACGGTGAGGCGCGGGTCGGCCGCGGCCAGCTCGTTCATGACCTTCTCGACCGTCGGCGCGGCGCCGTCCCAGCGGTAGCCCCAGGCGAAGGAGCAGTTCCCGACGCTGCCGTCGTTGAAGTCGACCACGACGACGGTCTCGTTCGCGCCGGAGCCGAGCCAGGCCTGGACGTCGCCGAAGGACCGGACGGCGGGCCGCGGCGGCGGCTCGGCGGCGACGGGGTCGTAGTGGCTCGTGGTGTCCACGTAGTAGTCGACGTAGTCGAACGTGGGGTTCACGTAAGTGGACGCGTAGGCGCAGACGCGCCAGCAGATCCACTGGCCGTCCTCGAGGGCGGTGAGGGACATGCCGTTCGGCGTCTCGGCGACTTCGTCGCGCGGGAACGTCTCGCCTTCGCCGGCGAGGAGCATCCACGAATTGCCCGCGTAATAGTAGAACTCCTCGTCCATGTCGAAGTAGTCCTCGATGGCGCCCTTGAGGTCCGGCGTGTCCGGGTTGCCGTCGTGGTCGTAGGCGATCTGCTGGAGGAACCCGCCGTACTGGCTCTGGGAGATGGTGACGGTGAGGCGCGGGTCGGCCGCGGCCAGGTCGTTCAAGGCCTTCTCGACCGTCGGCGCGGTGCCGTCCCAGCGGTAGCCCCAGGCGAAGGAGCAGTTGTCGACGCTCCCGTCGTTGAAATCGACCACGACGACGGTCTTGTTCGCGCCGGTGCCGACCCAGCTCCTCACATCGGAGAAGGTCGAGACGTGGTTGTCCGCAACAGCCGCCGAAACGGCGGACGAGACCAGGGCGGCCGCTGCCGCCAGGATACACTTCATCTTCACTTATGTTGTCCCTT
>JAEDMN010000357.1 GCA_016302985.1 Kiritimatiellia bacterium
ACCCGAAGTACTACAAGTGGACGCAGTGGATCTTCGAGCAGCTCTACAAGAAGGGGCTCGCCTACGTCGCGGAGGTCCCGGTGAACTGGTGCCCCGCGCTCGGCACGGTGCTTGCGAACGAGGAGGTCATCGACGGCCGCTCGGAACGCGGCAACCATCCCGTCATCCGCCGGCCGATGCGCCAGTGGATGCTGCGCATCACCGAGTACGCCGAGAAGCTGCTCGACGGCCTCGACCGCGTGGACTGGCCCGAAGGCATCAAGGAGATGCAGCGCAACTGGATCGGCAAGTCCACCGGCGCGCTGGTCAGGTTCGGCGTGAAAAAGGACGCGGGCGCAGCCTCCGACGAGGTGATCACCGTCTACACGACGCGCTGCGACACGCTCTTCGGGGCCACCTACATGGTGCTCTCGCCGGAACACGCGCTCGTCGCCAAGTGGCTCGCGGACGGCACGGTCGCGAACGCCGAGGAAGTGCAGGCATACCAGAAGAAGGCCGCGTCCAAGAGCGACCTCGAGCGCACCGAGCTCAACAAGGAGAAGACGGGCGTCCGCCTCGCGGGCGTGATGGGCGTCAACCCGGTGAACGGCGCGGCGATCCCGATCTTCATCTCCGACTACGTCCTTGCGACCTACGGCACGGGCGCCATCATGGCGGTGCCGGCGCACGACGAACGCGACTTCGACTTCGCGAAGGTCTTCGACCTGCCGATCGTGCAGGTCGTGGCCGCGGCGGACTCCGAGGCCGCCCGCACGGCGAGTCCCGACCCCGTGCCCTACACGGGCGACGCCGCCTACACCGAGATCTACTCGGGCGTGATGGTTTCCAGCGGCTTCCTCACCGGCCTCTCCGTCGACGATGCGCGCAAGGCGATGATCAAGTGGCTCGAGGAGAAGGGCGTCGGCCAGGCGAAGACGCAGTACAAGCTGCGCGACTGGCTCTTCAGCCGCCAGCGCTACTGGGGCGAGCCGTTCCCCGTCATCCACTGGGAGGACGGCACGCAGGGCCTCGTCGACGAGGGCGACCTGCCGCTCACCCTGCCGGAGCTCGCGGACTACAAGCCGACGGGCACGGGCGAGCCGCCGCTGGCGAAGGCGAAGGACTGGCTGCATGTCGTGCGCGCCGACGGCGTGAAGGGCGTTCGCGAGACGAACACGATGCCGCAGTGGGCCGGCAGCTGCTGGTACTACCTCCGCTACATCGATCCGACGAACGACACCGCCTTCGCGGATCCCGAGCTGCTGAAGAAGTGGCTTCCGGTCGACCTCTACGTCGGCGGCGCGGAGCACGCGGTGCTGCACCTGCTCTACAGCCGCTTCTGGCACAAGGTGCTCTTCGACCTCGGTCTCGTGCCGACGGACGAGCCGTTCCAGAAGCTGGTCAACCAGGGCATGATCCTCGGCATGGCCTACAAGACGAGCCGCGGGGTGCTGGTGCCCATGGACCGGATCACCTGGCGCGACGGCAAGCCGTATGGCGCGGAGGAGGGCGGCGAGGAGGAGCTGCTGACCGAATTCCCCGCCAAGATGTCCAAGTCGCTCAAGAACGTCGTCAACCCCGACGACGTGATCCGCGACTACGGCGCCGA
The DNA here is from genome assembly GCA_016302985.1 of Kiritimatiellia bacterium. Lineage (GTDB taxonomy): Bacteria > Verrucomicrobiota > Kiritimatiellia > RFP12 > UBA1067 > RUG572. Next base: position 1,589 of record JAEDMN010000357.1, read on the forward strand.
CTCGCTGCGCCTGTACGAGATGTTCATGGGCCCGCTGCAGGCGGTCAAGCCGTGGAACACGAAGGGCGTCGACGGGGTCTACCGCTTCCTCAAACGCGTCAACAAGATGGTCACGGAGCAGCCGGTCGTGGACCGTCCGCTGACGAAGGACGAGGCGCGCACGCTCAACGCCACCGTGAAGAAGGTCGGCGAGGACATCGAGACGATGAACTTCAACACGGGCATCTCCGCGATGATGGTGTTCGTGAACGCGTTCGCCGGCGACGGCAAGGAGCTGCCGCGCGAGGCCGCGGAGAAGTTCGTGCTCTGCCTGGCCCCGTACGCGCCGCACCTCGGCGAGGAGCTGTGGCAGGTGCTCGGCCACGACAGGACGCTCGCCTACGAGCCGTTCCCCGCCTTCGATCCGAAGGCGCTCGTCGAGGACGAGGTCGAGATCCCGGTCCAGGTTCTGGGCAAGCTGCGCGGCCGCGTGAAGGTCCCCGTTGCGGCCACCCCGGCCGAGATGGAGGCCGTGGCGCGTGCGAATCCGGACGTGGCGAAGTTCCTCGCGGGCAAGACGGTCGTCAAGGTGATCGCCGTGCCGAAGCGGATGGTCAATTTCGTGGTGCGTTGAAG
>JAEDMN010000358.1 GCA_016302985.1 Kiritimatiellia bacterium
CGACCTGGTCGAACACGTACTCGCGCTTGATCGCCATCGGCGCCGTCTCGACCCACCAGCCCTTGTCGAAGGCCTTCTTGTGCTCGACCGCGACCTCGGGCCTGTCCTCGGCCGGGTCGGCGACCCAGTAGGAGCCCTTCGCGGCGACCTCGCGGATGTTGATCTCCGGGTTGAAGTTCGTCGCGAACGGATACCCGTGGTCGCCGCCGTTGCAGTCCAGGATGTCCAGCGTCTCGATCGTGTCGAAGTAGTGCTTCTGCGCGTAGGCGGAGAAGACCTGCGTCACGCCGGGGTCGAAGCCGCAGCCGAGGATCGCCGTGAGGCCGGCCTTCTCGAACTTCTCGCGGTACGCCCACTGCCAGGAGTACTCGAAGTGGGCCTCCTCCGGCGGCTCGTAGTTCGCCGTGTCGAGATAGCTGACGCCGGCCGCGAGGCACGCGTCCATGATCGCGAGGTCCTGGTAGGGCAGCGCGATGTTCATGACGAGGTCGGGCTTGTAGGACTTGATCAGCTCCGTGAGGCGCGGCACGTCCATCGCGTCGATCTGCGCCGTCGTGATCTTCGTGGTGACGCCCTTTTCGGCGAACCAGGGACGGGACTCGATGTCCTTCTTGATCGCGAGGCAGCGCGCCTCGGTGCGGGACGCGATCAGCAGCTCGCCGAACGTCTCCGGGTTGCGGCACATCTTCGCCGCGGCCACGCCGGCCACACCGCCAGCACCAATGAGCATCACTCTCTTCGACATGGTTCCTTCTCCTTTCAATACAGACGGTCAGACGCGCAGCGACAGCAGCTCCTCGCGGAGGAACTTGCAGGCGAGCGCCGTGGAACGGCCCGACGAGTCGAGGCCGGGGTTGAGCTCGACGTTGTCGAGGCCGACGACGTTGAGCTGCGCGAGGATCTTCCGCACGTCGGCGACGAGCTGCGGATACCGGAATCCGCCCGCCTCCTGCGTGCCCGTGCCCGGGAACTCCGAAGGGTCGAGCACGTCCATGTCGACCGTCAGGTAGACCGGGGCGTCGGGACCGATGGACGCCAGCACCGCGTCGAGCGTCGTATCGGCGAAGAGCTCCGTCGTCACGTGGCCGTCGCGCATGAACCGGCGTTCCTCGCGCGTGCCCGAGCGGATGCCGAACTGGAAGATGCGGCCGTCGCCGAGCAGGTCGTGGCAGCGCCGCAGCACGCAGGCGTGCGAGAGCGGATTGCCGAGGTAGTCCTCGCGCAGGTCGGCGTGCGCGTCGAAGTGGACGATGCGCAGGTCGGGGTGCTTCTTCGCGACCGCACGGACCGAGCCGAGCGTGACGAGGTGCTCGCCGCCGAGCAGGAACGGAATCTTGCCCGCGGCGACGATCTCGTCCGCGCGCGCCTCGATCATCGCGAGGGTCTGCTCCTGGTTGCCGAACGGCAGCTCGATGTCGCCCGAGTCGAAGACGGACGTGTCGTCCAGGAGGTCCTTGTCGAGCAGCATCGAGTACGTCTCGATGCCGAAGCTCTCCATGCGCATCGCGTTCGGTCCGAAGCGGGTGCCCGGGCGGAAGGACGTGGTGGAGTCGTAGGGCGCGCCGAAGAGGACGACCTTCGCGTCTTCAAACGGCACGTCGCACCCGATGAACTGGTTGGTCTGCGCCTGCATCATGCGAATCCCCATTGAACGTTCAACCTTCTACCTTCAACCTTCAACGTCGCTTCGTCACTTGTTGTTCTCCTCTTCCTTCAGGATGTCCAGCACGTACGTCGGCAGCGCAAAGGCGCCGCGGTGGAGGGCGGTGTTGTAGTATTTCGTGGTCACGCGGAGCTTGTTCCAGCGCGCCTCGTCCAGGTTGCCGATCGGGTGGTACTTCTTGGACGCGAAGCCGAAGAGCCAGTGCCCGGACGGGTAGCTCGGGATGTGGGCCTGGTAGACGGTCGACACCGGGAACTCCTGCGCGATGTGCCGGTGGGCGTCGCGCACGGACTTCTGGTGCGCCGCGTAGAACGGGCTCTCGTGCTGGTTGATCAGGATGCCGTCGTCGCGCAGGGCCTTGTAGCAGGTACCGTAGAACTCGCGCGTGAAGAAGCCCTCGGCCGGGCCGTAGGGGTCCGACGAGTCGACGATGATCAGGTCGTACTCGGCCTTCTTGCCGCGCACGTAGCGCAGGCCCTCCTCGAACCACACCTTGACGCGCTTGTCCTTCAGCTT